>WRFC01000042.1 GCA_009779015.1 Coriobacteriia bacterium
CGTATCGGTGTTTATGTCTGCCATTGTGGCACGAATATCGCTGCTACAGTCGACGTTCTGAAGGTGGTCGAGGCCGCCAAAGAGCTGCCCAACGTGGTTCACGCCAGCGACACCAAGTACATGTGCTCGGACCAGGGCCAGCAGGGCATCAAAGACGACATCGTCAAGTACGACCTTGACCGTATCGTGATCGCCTCTTGCTCGCCCCGGATGCATGAGCTGACCTTCCGCAAGATGCTCTCCCAGACCGACCTCAACCCGTATATGCTCGAGATCGCCAATATCCGCGAGCAATGCTCTTGGGTGCACAAAGACAAAGAGGTCGGCACGCCCAAGGCCATCGACCTGGTCAAGATGGCGGTAGCCAAGATCGACCGCGATATCCCCTTGTTCACAACAAGCATCCCGGTCAACAAGCGCGCCCTGGTGATCGGCGGCGGCATCGCCGGCATGCAGGCCGCCCTCGATATCGCCGACGCCGGTTACCCGGTCACGATCGTCGAGAAAGAGCCCTCGCTGGGCGGCAAGATGGTGATGTTGGACAAGACCTTTCCCACGATGGACTGCTCGGCTTGCATCTGCACGCCTAAGATGGCCGATGTCGGCTCGCACCCGAACATCACCGTCAAGTCGTTTTCTGAGGTCGAGCACATCGCCGGCTACGTCGGCAACTTTGAGGTCACGATCCGCGAGAAGGCCAAGTACATCGACTACGACATCTGCAACGGCTGCAGCCTTTGCGAGACCAAATGCCCGGTCAAAGTAACATCCGAGTTCGACCAGGGCATCGGCACACGCCGGGCGATCTACCGGCCGTTTGCCCAGGCCGTACCGGCCAAGCCCGTGATCGATGCGCCCAACTGCCGTTTTCTCCAAGAAGGCAAATGCCGGGTCTGCGAGAAGGTCTGCCCGCTCGGCTGCATCCGTTACGACGACGTCGACAAGGTCTCGACCGAGACCTATGGCGCGATCGTCGTGGCCATCGGCTACCAGCTGATCAACTGGGGCGAGCTCTATGGCGAGTACGGCGGCGGCCGTTATCAAGATGTCATCACCGGGCTGCAGTTC
The DNA here is from genome assembly GCA_009779015.1 of Coriobacteriia bacterium. Classification (GTDB taxonomy): domain Bacteria; phylum Actinomycetota; class Coriobacteriia; order Coriobacteriales; family UBA8131; genus WRFC01. Next base: position 1,069 of record WRFC01000042.1, read on the forward strand.
GAGCGCCTGGTCAATGCCTCCGGCCCGACCGAGGGGCATATCATCCGGCCTTCTGACGGGGCTGAGCCCAAGAGCGTGGTAATCGTCAAATGCGTGGGCTCGCGCGACCCCGAAAAGGGCAGGTCGTACTGCTCGCGCGCCTGCTGCATGTATGGCGCCAAGCATGCCCACCAGTACCTCGATAAGGTCTCGGGCGGCAAGTGCTACATCTTCTACATGGATATCCGCACGCCGGGCAAGGGGTATGACGAGTTCTACATGAACACCCAGCACGATGGCGCGCACTACCTGCGCGGCCGCGTCTCAAAGATCTACGAGCAGAACGGCAAGCTGATCTGCAAGGGAGAAGATACGCTTTCGGGCAACCAGGTGACCGTCGAGGCCGACCTGGTGGTGCTCGAGACGGCTATGGTCCCGACCGATGACGCGGACAGCCTGGGCGCGATGCTCGGCATCACCCGCGACAAGGACCTCTGGCTGACCGAGGCGCATCCCAAGCTGCGTCCGGTCGAGACCAACTCTAACGGCGTTTATCTCTGCGGCACCTGCCAAGGGCCAAAAGACATCCCTGACTCAGTGGCCCAGGCCTCGGCGGCGGCCATGAAGGTCGCCATCCTCTTCAGCAACGAAGAGCTAGAGTCCAACGCCATGATCGCCAACTCCGACGCCGCCATCTGCAATGGCTGCGGCGCCTGTGTCGAGGTCTGCCCCTACAAGGCGGTGACGCTCGAAGAGGTCACCTTGCGTGAGAACTCTAAGAAGGTCACGCGCACGATCTCAAAGGTCAACCCCGGCCTCTGCCAGGGTTGCGGAGCCTGTACTGTTGCCTGTCGACCTGGAGCCATGGACCTGCGTGGCTTCTCTGATGAACAGATCATGAGGGAGGTGGAAGCCTTATGTCAGTGGTAGAAGCCTCTGAGGGAACCCAAAAGGCCACCGTTGATGCTAACTTTGAGCCGACGATCCTAGCCATTGCCTGCCATTGGTGCACTTACACGGGTGCCGACTTAGCGGGGATGAACCGGATGAACTATCCGCCCAACGTCCGCGTCTTACGCGTGCCTTGCTCTGGCCGCGTCAATCCGCAGTACATTTTGACCGCCCTGAACAAGGGCTGCGATGGCGTCCTGGTCTGTGGCTGCCACCCCGGTGACTGCCACTATGTCTCGGGTAACTACTATGCCAAGCGCCGCCTGATGGCCTTCAAGCGCCTGCTCGAGTACACCGGCCTCGAAGAGGGCCGCCTTTTGATTCGCTGGATCTCTGGCTCAGAGGCCGGCAAGTTCCGCGATACGGTGACCGAGATCTGCCAGACCGTCAAGGCCCTTGGCCCTTTGAGCACAAGCGAGCAAGACGCCCTGACCGCCTTCAGCCGCTCTGCGGCCGGCCTGGCCGACATCAACGCCAATGTCGGGGCAGCGGCCGGCTTTGCCTCTGCGCCAGAGCCCAACCAAGCAGATGGGGCAGGTGAGTGAGCATGAGCGACATCCAATCCCAATTGCGCGCCCGCGCAGCCGAGCTCTTAAGCTCGGGAGAAGTCGTTCAGGTGATCGGCTGGATGGACGGCCGTTTTGAGAACCAGACCACCCCGGCCTTTATCGACCGTCCCGAAGACGCCGAGCTCTTGGTCTTTAACGAGTACTGCGTTAACACCACGCCCAAGTACACGTTGTACGAAAAAGAGCACGGCAAGCTGGCCGTCTGCGTGCGCGGCTGCGACTCGCGCGGCATCAACCGGATGATCAAAGACAACCAGATCCTGCGTGACCAGCTCTATCTGATCGGCCTGCCCTGCTCTGGCGTAAAGGACCGCAAAACGGGAGAATTGCTGATCAAATGCCAGAACTGCAATCATCGCAACCCGGTCGTCTATGACGAGCTGCTCGGCGATGCTGTCGAAGAGCCGCAAGTCAACCGCTATGACGTGGTCGAGCGGTTTGAGGCGATGGAGCGCGATAAGCGGGCGCAGTACTTTGAGAGCACCTTCAACCGCTGCATCCGCTGTTATGCCTGCCGTGAGGTCTGCCCGGTCTGCACCTGCCGGTCGTGCTTTGTCGACCAGGTCAATGTCGGCTGGCAAGGCAAGCAGAACAACCTGGCCGAGAACAAGTTCTACAATCTGACGCGCGTCTTTCACATCGGCGACCGCTGTGTGGAGTGCGGCGAGTGCGAGCGCGCCTGTCCGATGAACCTTCCGCTGATGGCCTTTAACCGCAAGATGGTCAAAGACCTCGACGACCTCTTTGCCGCTGGCGAGGCCGGTCTGGATGCTGAAGGCACACATTCGCTGGGAACCTACGACGTCAATGACGTCGAGGAATTCATGTAGGAGGTGAGAAGCGATGCTACTTGCAAAAGACCGTCTGAACGAGCTGCTTGATCACCTCTCTACAGAGGCCCGCGTCTATGTGCCGGCCCGTATTGAGACCCAGACTCGCTTTGCGCTCTATTCAGATACCGTCAAACCCAATTTCAAGCTCGTGAACACAGAACTGCCGCCCAAAGACATTTTGTTTCCGCAGACCCAAAACATGTACCGCTATGGTTTTGATGCCGAAGGCGTCCCGTTCATCGACCCCATCCATGACGCTGATGACGTCGTGATCTTTGGCGCCCGCTCATGCGACGTGCGCAGCATCGAATGCATGGACGACGTCTTTTTGACCAAGGGCTATGTCGATGAGTTCTATGAGCCCCGACGCTCGCGCCTGCTGCTCGTGGCCATGGCCTGTAACACGGTCGCCGAGTCGTGCTTCTGTGACTCGATGAGCCTTGACCCCAATTCTGCGCCCGCTGCCGACATCCAGATGTCGGAGGGCGACCAGGCCTTTGAGGTCACAGCCTTGAACGAGAAGGGCGAGGCCGCGCTGGCTGCTTGGTCGTCTTATTTGACCGAGGGCAGCATCGAGCATGCCGCTGTGAGCTGCGAGTTAAAGGTCGAGATGACGGGCATCAAAGAAAAGCTCGACCACATGTTTGAGCACCCGATCTGGGAGAGCGTCTCTAAGAAATGCCTGAACTGCGGGACATGCACCTTTGTCTGCCCGACCTGCCACTGCTTTGATATCAGCCAAGAGAACCGCATGAAGATCGGCGAGCGCTTTAGGTCTTGGGATAGCTGCATGTTCTCGTGCTATACAGAAATGGCCGGCCACCATAACCCGCGTGCCGAAAAGATGCCGAGGGTGCGCCAGCGCTTCTTGCACAAGCTCTGCTTCTTTGAGGACCGCTATGGCAAGTCGCTCTGTGTTGGTTGCGGGCGTTGTGTCGCGGATTGTCCGGTTGCCTTGGACATCACGGTCCTGATCGACCAGATCGGCGCCGCCGAACTCACGGAAGGAGCTGTCCATGACGCTTGAGATTGAACACGGCTGCGCCCGTGCAAAAGAACAGCTGGTGCCGTTGGCCTGCAAGGTCGTCAGCATCACGTCACAGACCTCCGATGTCAAAGCCTACCGCATCCAGACCGCTGACGGCCAAAAGCCGTTTGACTGTGAGCCTGGCCAGACCGCCATGTTCTCTGTCATCCCTTACGGCGAGTGCATGTTCTGCGTCTCTTCGCAAGGCGAGGACTACATCGAGTTCACGGTCAAAAAGGTCGGCTATGTGACCGAGCGCATCCATGCGCTGAATGTCGGCGACAGCATTGGCATCCGTGGCCCTTACGGCAATTGGTTTCCGACCGAGGGCCTGAAGGGCAAAGACGTGCTCTTTGTCGGCGGCGGTATCGGGCTGGCGCCCTTGCGCTCGCTTTTGACCTACATGTTGGACAACCGGGACGACTATGGCCGCATCGACCTCGTCTATTCGGGTTCGACGCGTGACGACCTGCTGTTTTTGGACGAGATCCAAAACGATTGGCCAAAGTACCCGAATACTTTCGTCAACGTCAGCATCTATCAAGCCAGTGACGATTGGGACGGTGCGGTCGGGTTTACCGCGCCTTTCCTCGAGAGCCTGGACTTTAGCCCCGAAGGCCGAATCGCCGTGCTCTGCGGCGGCCCAAGCCTCTTTCGGACTTGCCTCGAAAGCCTCGAGAAGATCGGCTTTCCGCCCGAAGACATCATCACGACGCTAGAGATGAAGATGAAGTGCGGAATCGGCAAATGCGGCCGCTGCAACATCGGCAGCCTCTATATCTGCCTTGATGGCCCGGTTTTCACAATGGCCGAGCTGGCCGACCTGCCTTGGAGCGCACATTGACGGCAGGCGTTTTACAGTAATTGATGAGAAGGGCCTGGCAGATTTAAGCCAGGCTCTTTTTATCGCTTGACAAACTTGTTACTCTTTTATCCTATGTTGTTTCTATTGAGGTAGAGCGCCTAAAAAACCGCTATACTTGCAAGATATTCAGCTTAAATGACAAATGGAAGTCTGGAGAAAACCATTCCAAGTAAGGACCAACGGGTGGGAACTGATCGCGAAGAAGTCACAGGAAAGATCTTAACCTTTGCCAACCTCGTATCTTTGGTGCGCCTGCTTTTGCTTCCGGTCTTCTGGGTGCTCTATGTCAATTACGGCGAAGGGGTATTAGCTTTTATCGTCATTATGGTCGCTGCACTGACCGATCTCTTAGATGGCCAGATTGCCCGTTCGACCCATACGGTCTCACGTTTTGGCAAGTTCTTTGATCCTTTTGTCGATCGCATTTTTATCATCGTGGCAGTTGTCGCGATCTTTGTCGTCGGGCGGCTGCCTTTTTGGATCATGCTGCTGCTTTTGTTGCGCGACCTCTTGATGCTGCTCTTGACCTTATATCAAAGGCATGTTTACAAGCGCGATTTTCGGGTGATCTTTGTGGGCAAGCTGACCACGGCCCTTTTGATGATCGGTTTTTGCATGCTCGTGCTCGGCTGGCCGGTCGTTCCGGGTGCCGGCCTGACCGATCTGTCTTTTTTTCCGGCCTGGGGGTCAGGGTCATCGTTCTTGGGCTATTGGTTCTTGTACGTTGCCCTGATCTTCTCTTGGATTGCCGCCGCCATTTATTTCTATCAAGGAACACGCCCCTTGCCTGTCCCCAAGACGGCCAAGTCGGCCGCCCTACAAAAGGGCGGCGCCAGGGGCAGCGACCTGCCGCCTATCGCTGCGGCCAACAAGGCATCGTCCAGTGCAAACGCTGACCAGCGGTTCGCTGGCAACGAGGTCAGGGAGGGTTCAGAGACTAAGCCCCCAAAGCCTCGAGCAGGCTGATATGGCGGGCTCTAATCCACTTCGCAAGCCGCCAGACCGAAATTCATCTGGCTCGCCCAATCGATCCGGCGCCTCTGAGCGTAAAGGCAACGGGGCAAAGGGCAAGGCTGGTGCGGCAAACGCGGCTCGGTCAGAGTCCGGTTCGGCTTTAAAACGGGGCAATTACGGTAGCGCGCGGGCGGGCACTGGTAGCTCGCGCTCAGGTGCGGTCACGACTGGCCGGGCGGGCAGCCCGCGTTCGGGCGCCAGCGTGCGCCAGGGTACGGGCACCTCGCGTCAGGGCGGCAGCTCGCCGGTCAGGGCGGCCAGCGTGCAAACGCGTGCCGCTGGCCAGAAAACACGCTCGGGCACCGGCCAACACACCAGCCAAAACACCCGCGAGCGCGCCAAACAGCGGGCCAACCAGGGCGCCAACCAAGGCGCTAGCCAGCGCGAGGCTACCGTTCAGCGCTCGCACAAACCAGCCAAGAAACGCTCGGGCTTTTTTTCTCAGGCCGGCGGCCGTGTCTTGCTTATTGCCTTATGCCTGGTGGTCATAGTCGGAGGACTGGCGGCCTTTGAGTTCTTGGGCAGCATGAACAAGATCCATCATGGGGTCAGTGTGGCCGGCATCGATCTCAGCGGCCTGACGGTCGACGAG
>WRFC01000043.1 GCA_009779015.1 Coriobacteriia bacterium
CCGAGGCCCTCGCCTACATCGACAACCGCCGCAAGGCCGGCCGTAATATCGCCCTCGGCGTCGGGCTGATCCTCCTCGGAGTGGCCGGCCTCGTCCTGCTCGACGGCACCATCCTCCAAAACGGCTCGCTGAACACGGCCGGCCTGATCGTCTTCTTCATCGCCCTCATCGCTGCCGTGCCGATCTTCATCGTCAGCGGCCTGCGCATGAACAACAACGCGGACTACAAGGCCAACGGCGTCCGCCTCGACGCGTCCTGCGCCGACCAGGTCGCCCAGCAATACGCCCGCTTTATGCAGCGCTTTACCATCCTGGTCGCCCTCGGCGTGGTTCTCATCCTGGTCGGCGTCGCCCTGGTCGCCATCCTCTCGGGCCTGCTCACCCAAATCACCTCAAGCGGCTTTGCCCTGAGCAGGCTGACCACCCTCCCGGTCGCCCTCCTGCTCGTCCTCATCGCCTGCGCCGCCTTCCTCTTCGTCCTCATGGGCGCCACCAAGTCGGCCTACAACCATCTCTTGAACCGCGACGACTTCAGGCAACAGGCCAACCCCAAATCCGAGCGCATCGTCGGCACCATCGCCAGCGTCTACTGGCCGCTGACCGTCGTCATCTACCTGCTCTGGAGCTTCATCTTCAACGCCTGGTCGATCAGCTGGCTGGTCTGGCCAATCGCCGGCATCGCCTTTGGCGCCATCGCCGGCGGCATCAGCACCTGGCATAACAGTAATCAAGGGGAGAAGTAACCGGCGCACGCCAGCGCCCCCGCCACGTCGCCAGCGCCCCTGCCTCACGCCCGCCCCCGCCTCACGGCCGGGCGGGCTGCCTCACGACCGGGCGGGCCGCCCCGCCGCACTAGCCCGTCGCCCGCCCCCGCCTCACTGCCCGGGCGGGCTGCCCTGATGCACAACCACGTTACCGGGCAGGGCCTTCTGGTCGTTTGGCCCCAAAGTCGAGAAATCGATGTTCAGGTCAACCAAGGTATTTATCCCGGCGATCACACCCGAGCTCGTAAACTGCCAGAACGCGAAGTCAAAGCCATAGTAGCTGGGGCTCAGAACGTTATACTCGGCAAACCAGAACTGGTACTTCGAACGCAGGTCAAGGTCGTACATCAACAGGTCCTTGGCGTTGCCGTAGATCATCACCCGATAGCCGGCCGCCTCGATGCGCTCGGCAAACGCCCGCGCGTCAATCGAGCGCTCGACGCTCGAAAGGTTGTTGGCGCGCCCCTGGCTGTCATCCACCGTCTCAAAATCATAGACCACCGGCAGGTCCAGCACCTGCCCGTTCAGCGCCGCCAGCACAAAGTCGGCCTCCTCCTCAGCCTCCGCCGCACTCGTGGCCTGTGAGAAAAAATAGACGCCGACCTTCAGGCCGGCCGCCTTTGCCCCTTGCATATTCGCCTGATACTGGGTGTCGCTAATGATATTGCCCCCGGCATAGCCCCGCGCACCAACCCTGATAAAGGCAAACTCGATGCCGTTTTGCGCCACCTTGGGCCAATCGATGGCACCTTGATGCTCCGAGACATCAACCCCCACCTGCACAGATGATGTCCCGGTCACCTCATAGCTGCTGGCCGCCGGCTGGACCGGGGACGATATATTAAAGGGGTTCATGCCAAAGCCCGTGCCCCCCGGCGCCTGGCTGGCCAAGGCCGTCAGGCCAGCATTCTGCCCGCCCGTCGCCTCTTTGCCTCCCAAGGCGTTGCCCAAGACAACCACCAGAATAGGGATAAGGGCCACCAGCACGATGTTGGCCACGGCAAAGCGAAAGAGAAACCGTTTGCGGGGTACACCGACCGGCTTTTTGGGCTTGCTGACAATAGCCCGCTGGGGGCCGTCTTGGCCAGCTCTTTTGGACCGCCCTCCCCTGAGCTGAGCCTTCTCTCTCCCGTGAACCGCCAAAAGAAGCCTCGCTAGAATTTAGACAGAGCGCTAGACTTGCAACACCTTGCAACGACTTGCAACAGATAGCTAGATTTTAACAGAGCCCTAGACCTGAAAGAGGTTGGTGCTCAGGTACTTCTCGCCGCGGTCCGGCAAGACCACGACAATGACCCCGCTCTCGATCTCCTCGGCCACCCGCCGGGCGGCCAGCATCGCAGCCCCGCTAGACATGCCCACGAAGATGCCCTCTTGCAAAACGATCTGGCGGGCCACCTCGTAGGCCTCTTCGGTATCGATCAAGATGCTCTCGTCAATCGCGTTAATATCGTAGATCTCGGGCACGATGGCCTCGGCCAGGCTCTTCAAGCCCTGGATGTAGTGCCCCTTGACCGGCTGCGCCTCGATGATCTTGACGTCGGGGTTGCGCTCTTTCAGCATCTTGCCCACGCCCATCAATGTCCCCGAGGTCCCCAGCGCCGAGACAAAGTGCGTCACGCGCCCCTCGGTCTGCTCCCAGATCTCTTCGGCCGTGGTCTTGTAATGGGCGATCTTGTTGTATTCGTTCGAGAACTGGTTGGGGTTAAAGTAGAGGCCCGGGTTCTCGGCAATCAGCTCGCGCGTCTTCATGATCGCGCCATCGGTGCCCAGGGCGGGGTCGGTCAGAATGATCTCGCAACCAAAGGCCTTGATCATCTTCTGCCGTTCGATCGAGACAGCCGCACTCATCACTATCTGCACCCGGTAGCCCTTGACCGCGCCGATCATGGCCAGGCCGATACCGGTGTTGCCCGAGGTCGCCTCGATGATCAGCTTGTCCGGCGTCAGCGACCCTTCAGCCTCGGCCTGCTCGATCATCTTCAGGGCAATGCGGTCCTTGATGCTCCCGGTCGGGTTAAAGCCCTCGACCTTGGCCAGCATCTCGACGTTTGGGTTGGGGTTCATCTGATTGATGCGTACCATCGGGGTATTGCCGATCGTGTCCAATATATTGTCGTAAATCACGTATTTCTCCCTTATCTGTAAATGGCCTGGCATAGGCTTAGAGGCAGCCCGGGATGGCCGGGTTTGCGCTGGATGCTTGTCCAGCCTCGGTTTATACCGCTATTCTATTCTATTGCCCTAAACAATTTTTTGTTTGTTTTCACACTGTGGCATTCGCTACCGTACAGCGCCCGGTTCAGCGGTTTTTTTCGCCCGCCGCGCCCATTGGCGCCTTTGCCAATACCGACAATTCGCCAAAGGCTGGCCGCTGCGCGCGCAAAAAGGTATAGAATTGCCTTCTAAGCGCTGGCCTGATGCTGAGGGCGACAGTTGGCACACGGGTTTTTCAAAAAGATGCCGGCCGGCAAAAAACGCAGGGAGTCTGGAGGGTTGAAGATGGATGAGGTTTTTGATTTTTTGAAGCGGAACGCGCCTTTGTTCTTGGCCACCACCGACGGCGAGCGGCCTTACCTGCGCCCAGTCGGCGCGGTCAACTTCTTTGAGGGCAAGGTCTATGTCCAAACAAACCGCGAGAAGCCGGTGGGCAAGCAGATAGCGGCCAACCCCAACGCGGCCATCTGCGTCTACGACGGCAAGAACGCGCTGCGCATCTCGTGCCAGCTGGTCGAAGACATGCGGCCAGAGGCCGTCGAGAGCATGCTCCAGGCCTATCCCTTCTTACGCGAGAAGTACGAGGCCGAAGACACCGACGTCGTCTATTGCCTGGCAAACGGCACGGCCACCTTTGCCCCGCCGCGGACCGAGGGCGCGCCCGACGTCATCAAGTTCTAAACTGGCCGCAATGGCTCAGGCAAATGGGGGGCCCCTCAAAAACGGTACGCTGCAAGGTCGTGTCCCGGGTTGGTTATTGGGCACTCTAAAAAAGCGGGTCCGACCGGTCAACGCGGTTTTCTCGACAAAAATCGGCTTGACATGGCCAATCCGGCAGAGACTGTTGCTTGGGCTGCTATTATGGTCTGGCCAGATCAACAAAGGGGCATAATCATGCCATCGATTTTCAGAGGAAGAAGGTATTGATGACTAAAGTAACAATCAACCCAGGCGTTTGTGGCTTCGTCACAAAGGTCGAAGCGGTGGCCGAAGACGGAGTAAACGCCACCTTGACGGTACAGACAGATTGCAAGTCGGTGCGCAAGATGATCGATGAGCTGGGCAGCACCTACAGCGGCTACGACGTCTGCCTGCGCAAGCCGGGCACCGGCGTCTTTTACGAGTACGCGGCCAACAACCAGTATGACCAGCATTGTGCCTGTGCTGTCATCTCTGGCATCATCAAGTGCATCGAGGCCGAGTGCCAGCTGGCCCTCCCCCGCGATGTCTCAGTGACATTCGAGAAGTAATTAGCTCAGGGCAAGGCCTTGAAATAAAGCAAGCAGGGCGGCTGAAAGGTATCTCGGCCGCCCTGCCCGTATATTCCCAGCAATACCCAAAAGTGCCTTGACTTTAGGGCATCTGCTATCTATATTATTACTTGCTTATATTCTTATATATGTGACCGAAATGGTCCCATTTGGGGGCTCGAACCGCTCGAACTGCTTGAAACGCTTGGACAGACTCCAGAGGAGCCGACTGTGGAAGAGAACGCTAAACAACTTGCCGCCCTCTTGCGGCTGCTGGCCAATGAGAACCGCCTGCTCATCCTCTGCGCCTTGATCGACAAGGCGCTGACGGTGAACAAGATTGCCGAGCATGTGCCGGATATCTCACAACCCGCCCTCTCCCAACACTTGCAACTTCTGAAGACCGCCAAGATCCTCGAGTCCGAAAAGACGGCCCAAAGCGTCACATATTGGATTGCCGATTCTCGCATCCTCGAGATTATGGAAACACTGAAGACCAACTATTGTGATAAGGAGGACTAGACATGGGTTTGTTTGGTAGTTTATTCGGAGGGGGCGGCGGGCTCACCGCCGAGCAGGCCAAGGCCGAGATGGACTCGGGCAAAGACTACACCTTGATTGACGTGCGCAACCCCGACGAGTACAAGATGGGGCATATCCCCGGCGCCAAGTTGATGCCGCTATCGTCGTTGCAGGCCAGCGCGGGCAAGGGCCTTCCGGACAAGGGTGCGCGCATCCTCGTCTACTGCCAAAGCGGCGGGCGTGCCGGCAGCGCCGTCCAACTGCTCCATCAACTGGGCTATGACAATGCGATCAGCTTTGGTGGCATCTCGAGCTGGCCATACGAAGTTGTGTGAGAACGATGACGCGGATACTGATCGTCGGCGGCGTGGCTGGCGGAGCGACTGCGGCCGCCCGTCTGCGTCGGCTCGACGAAGACGCCGAGATCATCGTCTTTGAGCGCGGGGGGTTTGTCTCTTTTGCCAACTGTGGGCTCCCCTACTATGTTGGCGGCGTCATCACAAACCGCGCCGCGCTCTTGCTCCAAACGCCCCAGGGGTTCTATAACCGCTATCGCGTCGAGGTGCGGCTGCAGCACGAGGTCACGGCCGTAGACCCCAGCGCCCAGAGCATCACCGTCAAGGACCTGCAGACCGGCGAGAGCCGTCAAGAGGGCTACGACAAGCTGGTCCTGGCGCCCGGCGCTTCTCCCACTATGCCCGAGGCCGATGCCGACGCCCAAGACCGCATCTTCAGCCTGCATACGATCCCCGACATGGACGCTATCCTTGAGATCGTCAAAAATGATATTGGCAACCAGACCAGAGAGCTGCGGGCAGCCGTCATTGGCGGCGGCTTCATCGGGCTCGAGACGGCCGAGAACCTTGTGCACCTTGGCCTCGAGGTCACGCTGGTCCAGCGTTCTGGCCAGGTCATGCCGCCGCTCGACCCCGAGATGGCCGGCCTCATCCATACCCAGTTAAAAAAGAACGGCGTCAACCTCTTGCTAAACAGCCCCATCCAGGGCATCCACAAGAACACCGACGCCCAAGAAGGCGCCCTCACGATCGAGCTGGCCAACGGCTCTGCGCTCAATGCCGACTTTATCGTGGCCGCCATCGGCGTCAAGCCGCTGGTCAAGCTGGCCAAAGAGGCCGGCCTGAAGATCGGCCAGTCGGGCGGCATCTTTACCGACGAGCACATGCGCACCTCTGACCCCAACATCTATGCTGTCGGCGACGCGGTCGAACTCAGCGACCTGGTCACCCAGGCGCGGCGCACCCTGGCGCTGGCCGGCCCGGCCAACAAGCAGGCGCGCATTGCCGCCGATAACATCTGCGGCATCCCCTCGACCTATAAAGGCGGACAGGGGTCGTCGGTGATCAAGGTCTTTGACCAGACCGTGGCCCTCACCGGCATCAACGAGAAGACCGCCAAAGAGGCCGGCCTAGACTACGACAAGGTCTATCTCTTTGCCCCCAGCCACGCCACTTATTTTCCGGGTGCCGAAGACATGACGATGAAGATGCTCTTCGAAAAGCCCAGCGGGCGCATCCTCGGCGTCCAGATCGTCGGCCAAGAGGGCGTGGACAAGCGTTGCGACGCCGTGGCCATCGCCATCCGCGCCGGCCTCGACGCCCAAGGCCTGGCCGAGCTCGAGCTCTGCTATGCCCCACCCTACTCGTCGGCCAAAGACCCTGTGAACACGGCCGCCTACATGATCAGCAACCTCATCGACGGCCGCCTCAAGCAGTTCCACTGGCATGACGTGGCCGGCCTCCCGCGCGACGGCAGCGTCACCCTCTTAGATGTCCGCACCGTCGATGAGAACGCCAAAGGCGCAATCGAGGGCTTCAAGCTCATCCCGGTCGACGAGCTGCGCGAGCGCCTGGGCGAGCTGGACCCCCATAAACCGGTCTTCTTGCACTGCCAGAGCGGGCTGCGCTCTTATATCGCCTCGCGCATCCTCATCCAGAACGGCTTTGAGGCCTCGCACCTCTGCGGCGGCTACCGCCTCTACAAGCTGATCTTAGGCGGCTGACCTGCGGCTAGACCATCCTCCTTTTATCCAAGACTCCACCCGCCAACTGTGGATAAAAGGATCTCCGACTCCGTGTGCCCAAGGCCCCCTTCTCCTGAAAC
>WRFC01000044.1 GCA_009779015.1 Coriobacteriia bacterium
CGGCTGCCAGTGCGACTGTGGCCGCTAACGCCAATGCTGCCGCAGCTGACCCAATTACATATGAGGAGGAGAGCGGGCAGCTACTCACCGAGTTCAGCCCCGAGGTCGACGCCCAGAACATCCGGGCCGCTGAAAAAGAGTTCGCCTTCCTCTCGCGGCAGGTCTTTGCCCAGCGCCGCGTGGCCTTGCTCACAAGCCGCCTGAAAAGCCCAGAAAAGCAGCGCATCGTCGAGGGCTTCCGCCGTGGCCAGATCGATGTCTTGGTCTCAACGACGGTCATCGAGGTCGGCATCGACGTCCCCAACGCCACGGTCATGATCATCCAGGATGCCGACCGCTTTGGGCTCTCGCAGCTCCATCAGCTGCGTGGGCGCGTCGGGCGCGGGCACAAGGATGCCGAGGTCTTTCTCGTCTCGTCCACCAAAGGCGCCGAGGCCAAGCAGCGCCTGCAAAGCCTGGTCGACTGTGACGACGGCTTTCAGCTGGCCGAGGCCGACCTCAGCCTCAGGCGCGAGGGCGATGTGACAGGCTTGCGCCAGCACGGTGCGGGCGCCCTCCAACTCGTCCAGGTGGTACGCGATGCCGAGCTGATCGCCCAGGCCTTGGCCGAGGCCATTCAGGTGATCGACGCCGACCCTGAGCTTCAGCGGCCCGAGCACGCCCTTCTGAACTACGAGCTCGGCCTCTTCTACCCGCCCCCAGCCGATGCTGCCGCACCGCCCGCCGCCGACCCCGCCGACCCCGCCCCCAACCCCGCCGCGCCCGGCTGAGGAGCCCTGACCATGCGTATCATCGCCGGAGACTATCGCGGCCGCCTGATTTCTGCCCTGCCCGGAAAGACGACGCGGCCGAGCACGGACCGCGTCCGTGAGGCCTGGGCCTCGAGCATCGCAGCGCTGGCAGCGGCCGGCTTTGACGGCCAAAACGTCCTCGACGCCTTTGCCGGCAGCGGCGCCCTTGGCCTTGAGGCGCTCTCGCGCGGTGCCCGCACCGTGGCCCTGTTCGAGCGCGACCGCCGGGCCTTTGCCACGCTCAGCCAAAACATCGCCCAACTGGGGCTGGCTGGCGACGGCCGCGTTCTAGCCTACCAGGCTGATGTCTTTTCTCCCCGTGCCCTGCGGCTGCTGGCTGGGCAGGCGCCGTTCAGCCTTGTGTTTTTTGACCCGCCCTACGCTTATGCGCCCGCGCGCCTGGCCGCCCTGGCCGTCAGCCTCAGCGATGCCCGGCTGTTGGCCGACGGCTGCCTCTTCAGCTACGAGCGCGAGACCGGCGGCCAAGACCGCCTGGACGGCATCTTTGCTGCCCAGGCCAAGAAACAGGCCGGCAGCAAACAAGGGCCGGCGCCGCCAGAGCCATATCAAAGGCGGCTAGAAATGGTATCCTGCAAACGCTATGGTCGTACGACGCTCGAATACTACCGTCTGTGCACGTGATCTTGCAAGGAGATGAGCCGCAATGCCAAGTGCCATAATACCTGGGACATATGACCCCGTCACCTTTGGCCACCTCGACGTCATCACCCGGTCGTCCCAGATCTTCGACGAGGTCATCGTCGCGGTCGCGGCCTCGCAGAAAAAGGGCCCGGGGCCGCTCTTCAGCCTCGCCGAGCGCGTAGACATGGTCCGCGATGCCACGAGCCAGCTGCCCAACGTCCAGATCCGGCCGTTCTCGGGGCTGCTCGTCGACTTTGCGGTCTCGGCCGGCGCCCGCATCATCGTCAAAGGGCTACGCGCGGTCACCGATTTTGAGTCGGAGTTCCAGCAGGCCTCGCTCAACTACCGCCTCAACTCCGAGCTCGAGACGATCTTCGTGATGGCCACGCCCGAGTACATGTACCTCTCGTCCTCGATGGTCAAAGAGGTCGCCTCGCTGGGCGGCCGCATCAGCGCCTGGGTCACGCCCCTGGTCGAAGAGTCCATGGCCAAACGCCTCCAAGAGCTGGCCGACGCCCCGCCCGACGCCTAGCCCACGACGCCCCCAGCTGCCGCCTGGGGCGCTAGGTGTCGGGCTGGGGCGCTGCGCGGCGCGCCTCGGCCCCGATACGCTGCCAACGCCGCGCTGCGCGGGTAGCTCCGCCACTCGTGCCACCCAGTAAAGGGCGGCAAAAGAAGAGGGAGAAGGGCCGCATCTCTGCCGCTGTGTTGGGCGTCGGGGGGCGACGGCGGACAGCGGCGGTAGTGGGCGGCAGGCCAGTGCCGCTTTTTTGCGATATTGTGCGACCAGAGCCCCTCTGGTGCCGCTTTTTTGCGATATTGTGCATGGATCGCACAAAAGGCCGTTTTTAGGCCATGCCGTACCAGGGCCTGACAAAGCGATGGCGTATTGTCCATTTATTGGGCAGCAGGTGCGGCAAAGCAACCCGCGTAGCGCGAGAACGCATCATCTAGGAGAGCATGGGATGGTGCCGCTGCGCGGCCGACGGCAGAGCAGCGGCACCATCCCATCTCCCTATTCTTTTGCCGCTCTTAAGACATCAACATAAACAGAAGACTCTGTGCGTGCGTCTATCTCAGACCATGCCTGTGCTGCAGCTTGCCCGCCACCCGTCGCACGCCGCCCGCCCCGCCGCGCCTGCACCGCCGCCCGTCCGGGTACCCCGGCGCTTAGTCCTCTGTGCGGGCTCGGCCCTTCGGCCTCCGAATCATCAAAGCCATCCAAAGCAGTACCAGCCCGATGCCCAATATGCCGCCCGCCAGACCCCCGGCGGTGGCCGCCAGGTCGCCCGTCACGGGCGTCGTGTTGCCATTACCGCCACCGGCGTTGCCGCCGTTGCCGCCGCCACCGCCGCCGCCGCCGCCTGTGTCATTGCCTTGGGTGGCCTCTTTGACCGCGCTGGCGTCGCTGACCGTGACTGTGGCCATGGCCGTAAAGACGCCGTCACCGGTTGTGGCCGTGGCCGTGGCCGTGACCGTGGCCGTGCCCGCCCCGACTGCCGTGACGTTGCCCTCGGCATCGACCGTGGCCACGTCCTCGTTGTCCGACATCCAGGCGACTTCTGGGCTGCTGGCATCGGCGGGCGAGACCGTGGCCGTCAGGCGGGCCGTGTCACCGACCGTCAAGTCCAGGCTGGCCTGGTCGAGCGTGACGCCATTGACCGCAACGCCCATGGACGCAACCGTGACAGCGGCCAGCGCCACCCATCCGCCGTCGCTGCTCGTGGCCAATATCTTGGCCGTGCCTGCGCCGACTGCCGTGACGTTGCCCTCGGCATCGACCGTGGCCACGTGCGTGTCAGTGCTCGACCACGTGACCTTCTTGTTTGTGGCGTTGGCAGGCCAGAGCGTGGCCGCCAGGACCATCGTCTGGCCGGCCGTCAGGCTGACAGACTGCTTGTTCATAGTGATGCCCGTGACCGGTACCAGCTTGGGCGCCGGGGCTTGGACGGTGACCGTGCAGGTGGCCGTAAAGCCACCGTCGGCCGTCGTGGCCGTGATGGTCGCAGACCCGCCTTGCGTGGCCGAGGCGGTCAGCCGCCCGTTGGCATCGACCGCGACCAGGGCCGGGTTGTCCGACGTCCAGGCGACCGTCTTGTCGGTGGCCTCAGCTGGCGCGACCGTGGCCGCCAGCCGCCCGCTGCCCGCGCTCGCCAGAGCCAGCGTGCTCTTATTCAGGCTGACCCCGCTGACCGCCACAACCGGCGGGAGAAGGGCGTCGGTTACGGCGAGTGTCAGGGCCGCCGCGTCTGAGCCGGCCGCATTCGTGGCCGTGACCTCAAACGTCGCAGTGCCCACGGCCGTCGCGCTGCCAAATATGACGCCGGCCGCGCTCAGCCCCAGCCCGTCCGGCAGGGTGCCACTGGTCAATGCCCAGGTGATCGGGGCGTCGCCGGTAGCCGCGAGCTTCTGGCTATAGGGTGTGCCAACGACGGCGTCGGGCAAGGTGGTTGTCACGATTACGGCCGCCACCGGCAGCGCAGGCGCCGCAGACACCGTAACCAGGCAGCTGCCGTACTCTCCGCTGTCGTTTGAGGTGGCCGTTACCGTTGTTGTGCCAACAGCCAGCGCCGTCACGTTGCCGTCCGCGTCTACCGTGGCAACGCCGGGGTCTGAGCTTGACCAGGCCAACGACGGGTCGCTGGCGTTGGCCGGAACGACCTCGGCCACAAGCGCCTGGCTATCGCCGACTGTCAGTCCGAGGGCCTGGTCGCTCAGCCGCACTTCTGTCACAGGCAGGTATGGCGGGTTTGCGGTCGGCACGATCTTCACAAACTTGTCAGTGCTGCTGTAGACATAGGGCGCCGTGCTGCTGCCGGGATAGTAAAAAGTGCCGCTCCCGCCCGGGTCGGCGGCCTGGTCGCTTGCCCACCAGGTATAGCTGTCTGGCGGGGTGAGGGTGATGACGCCGCCATAGCTGGTCAGCAGGTCCGTCTGGCCTTGGGCGACCAGAGTGCCGTCGCCGACCCGTACAGCCAGGTTGCCAAAGTCATTGGACGAGATGCCGGTGCTCTCGATTGTCGCCGGCCCGCCCGTGGCCGTCAGCGTACCGCCGTTCACGGCCGCCACTTGGCACTGGCCAACCCCGCAGCTGCGCGGGGCCGCGCCGCCCAGAGCGGTCACGCTGCCGCCGTTCACGGTCAGGTTGCCCTGGATGCCAAAGCTATGGTCGCTCGAACCGCCGTCGCCGGCCTGCCCGCCGACCGCGTTCAAGCTGCCGCCGTTGACCGTGGTCGTCGTGGCATAGACGCCAAAGCTGTTATCCAAACTGGTCCCGCCCTGCAGCCCTAAGCTGCCGTCATTGACCACGAGGCCGAGCACAAAGGCCGCAAAGCTCTGGGTCCGGGCGCCGCCGGCCGTGACCGTCACGGTCCCGCCGTCGACCGTTAGGCCGCTGCCCTCAGAACCCAGGGCATAGATGCCGTAGGCGGTATCGGCGGCATAAACGCCGCCTTGGACGTCCAGCGTCCCGTCACCGCTGATGGTCAGCGCCAGGTTAGAGCCGCTGATGCCGTACGTGTAGCTTGAACCGGGCGAGCCGACGGCCGCGTTGGCGTCATAGGTCGACTTCAGGCTGTTGTCGCCTGCGATGTCGATGGTCGCCGCGACCGGGGTGGCGCTCTGGTTGCACCAGACAGTCAGCGCCGCCGGCGCGCTGGTCTGCCAAGCAAAGCCGGTCAGGTTCAGCGTCGGGCCGCTGGCCGTCCAAGTGCTGCCCTGGCCAGGGCAGACGATGTCCACACCGGGGTCCGCCCGCCCGTTATCGTTTGTGTCGACATATAAAATACCGTCCACAGGGTCAAATACGAGCCCGTAGTCAGAAAGCTGGTCAGAAGACAGCACGGTGACCGTGCAAGTCGCGGTATGGGCGCCGTCTTCCGAGGTGGCCGTGACCGTGGCCGTGCCCGGGCCGACCGCATGTATCGGCATCGTCCCGATGGCGTAAGTGCTGATGCCCCCGCCGACCGTCACCACGCCCTCGTCGCTGCTCGTCCAGGTCAGGTCCTGGTCCGTCGCGTCCGGCGGGTCAAAGGTCACGCTCAAGGTCGAGGCCGAGCCGTCCAGCAAGAACTTGGCAGGCAGGCTCATCTCGATGCTTTGGACGCTGATGCCGGCCGCCGGGGCCACCAGCTTGACGTATTGGTCCGCGCTGTTGTAGGTGTAAGGCGCCACAAGGCTTGGCGTGCCCGTGACGGGCGGGGCCGTGGTCGGCGACGCCCACCAGGTATAAGCGCCCGGCAGGTCGATGCCGTTGGTCGTGATTAACTGCCCGATTGCAGATGTCGTACCGATTGCCTCGAGCGTGCCGCCGCGCAGGTCCAACTGGGTGGCGGTCAGCCCGAAGCCCGGGGCCAACGCAGCCCCGTAGGTGCTATAGGCCTGTCCCGCTTGCGCCGTCAGCGAGCCACCGCTGATCAGCAAAACCCCGCAGTTCACGCCACAGGTGCTGCCATAGGGATAAGGCCCGTCATACTGGTCGCCGCCCGTACAGATGACGTTTGGCCCGTCAATGGTCAAGGCCCTTTGGGACGAAAGGGTCGTACCCCCGATTTCGAGGGCAGTTGTTTGGACTGCCTCATGGGCCTCAGGGCTGCTGATCCGAAGCGTGCCAGTGCCGGTGATCGTCAAGGCGTCGGTGGCATCGATTCCCATTGTGGCCAGGGTCATCGGCCAGCCGATCCCAAAGTCTTGGACGCCGTCCGAGACAATCGCGTTGTCCCCCGAGACGACTATAGTCGCAGGGCCAGAGATCTTCAGCCCTAATTGCGAGTTTGACTGCCAGTAAAAATTATTCAGATATAAAGTCGAGCCATCCGAGCTCCAGGTCACGCCCTCGCCAGGGCAGGCGATCGTGCTCATCGAGACACCGTCGGCGACCGTCAGCTCGCCCGTGCTCGCGTTAAAAGACAGTTCTTGGTCGTCGGCCAGCGGTGCCACGCTACTTTGCCTGGTTGATTGCCCCCAGGCACTTGTCGGCGCACCCAGCTGGGCGCTCAGCGTGGCCGCCTTGACACCCAGGCCGCTGGCACCCAGGCCGCTGGCGCCCAAGCCGCTGGCGCCCAGGCCGCTGGCACCCAGGGGCGCCAGGCTGACCGGCACAGCGTTGGCGGGCCCGGCCAATGCCACGCCGAGCCCTAACAAGGCCATGATAAAGGCGAGGCATACCCCTAATAATATTCGTCTAGAGATGAATTCTGGCAAAAGCCTAGACAGAGGCCGTAAAAACGAC
>WRFC01000045.1 GCA_009779015.1 Coriobacteriia bacterium
ATGCTGACGACTGCCGAGGAGCGCGAGGCCCTGCGCGAGCAGATCACCGACCGCCTGCCCTATGTTGCCTATGCGCCGGTGATCGCCATCTCGGCGTTGACCGGGCGCAGCGTCCATCGCATCTGGGAGGCCGTCGACCGGGTCTTTGCCAACTACAACTCGACGATTGCGACCTCGCGCCTGAACGCTCTGCTGACCGAGCTGCGCGACTTTGGCCACACGGTCTCGCGCGGGCGCATGCACCTGCGCGTCAACTACGTGACGCAGACTGACACTTCTCCCCCTTGCTTTACGTTCTTTGCCAACCACCCACAGATCGTGGATGATAATTTTATGCGCTATCTTGAGAACCGGATGCGCGCCGCCCTGCCTTTAGAGGGCACGCCGATCCGCCTGCGCTTTCGGAAGAAGGACTGAGATGCTTGGCACTGTGCTGCTCTATGCGGCGGTTTCGCTGGTCGTCAGCTTTCTGCTGGGATCGATACCCTGGGGGCTGATTATCTCGAAGGTCTTTTATAAGGTCGATGTGCGCGAGCATGGCTCGGGCAATATCGGCACGACCAACGCCGTGCGCACGCTGGGCAAAGCCGGCGGCATCGCGGTCTTTGTGCTCGATTTTCTGAAGGGCATGGCCTCCGGGCTGGTCGGCTACCTCTGCGCGGTGTTTTGCGTCTATGCGCTGCAGACCGATAGCGTGACTTCTTCGCACCTGCTTGGCCTGGTCATGGGCCTGGCCTTCTTGGGCTGCGTGGGCGGGCACATCTACTCGCCTTGGCTGAAGTTCAAGGGCGGCAAAGGCATCGCCGTGGCGGTCGGCTGCATCTTCTTGGTCTTTGGGCCGTTTTTAGCGCTGGTCGAGCTGGGGGTCTTTGTCATCCTCGTCGTGGCCACGCGCTATGTCAGCGTCGGCTCAATTGCGGCCGCCGTGGTCTGCCCGCTGATCGCCTGGTGGGCCTCCAGCGGCGAGCCCGTCTTTATCACCATCTGCACGCTCACGGCGCTCTTGATAATCTGGGCGCATCGCGGCAATATCAACCGGCTGCGTGCCGGCACCGAGAACCGCCTGGGTAAATTCGGCGGCGCAAAGGCAAAATAAGGAGAAGAATGGTCGTCTCGTCGGGCGCGCAGGCGCAGATTGGGGTCATCGGGGCCGGCTCATGGGGGAGCGCCATCGCCTGGCTTTTGGGCGAGCAAGGCCGCCACGTGCGCTTTTGGACGCATGGGGCCGACTTGGCCGAGGCCATCAACACCCAGCACCAAAACCCGCGTTTTCTTGCCCAGACCCGTTTTGCCCAGACCGTCGTGGCCAGCGCTGACTTGGCCGAGGTGGTCAGCGGTGCCGAGTCGCTGGTCATGGTCACGCCCTCTTCGGCCGTTTCAGAGATTGCCCAGAAGATCGCTCCGCTGCTGGCTGCAACGACGCCCGTTGTCTTACTGAGCAAGGGGCTGGATTTTACGAGCGACCGCTTGCTGCTCGAGATCTTGGCCGAGCGCTTTGGCCACCCCGAGCGCCTGGCCGTGCTCTCGGGGCCAAACCATGCCGAGGAGGTCTCGCGCGGGATACCTTCGGGGACGGTCGTGGCCTCGTCAGATGCGGACTGCGCGGACTATTTTCAAAGGCTTTTTGCCACTCCGAACTTTCGTGTCTATACCTCTGACGATACGGTTGGCGTGCAGCTTTGCGGTGCCGCCAAGAACGTCATGGCTATTGCCTGCGGCCTGACCGTCGGCCTTGGCTACGGCGACAACACACTGGCCATGATCATGACCCGCGGGCTGGCCGAGATCAGCCGCCTGGTCATTGCCTGTGGCGGCCAGCAGCAGACTTGCATGGGCCTGGCCGGCATGGGGGACCTCGTCGTGACCTGCACCTCTGTGCATTCGCGAAACCGCGCCTTTGGCCTCGAGCTGGCCCAAGGCGGCAGCCTCGAGGATTATCAGAGCCGCACGCAGATGGTTGTCGAAGGCGCCTTGGCCTGCCGCACGGTCAGCGCCCTGGCGCAGCAAAAGGGCGTAGAGATGCCGCTTTGCGAACTTGTTCGGGCCGTGGTCTGGGGCGGTGGCAACCTGGATAAAGAGATAGCTGCGCTATTCCAACGCCGATTGAAGGCCGAGTATGAGAGTTGAGTTCTCGCCTTCGCTTTTAAGTGCCGACTTCATGCGGCTGGCAGAGGCCGTGCGCGCGGTCGAGGCAGCGCGCCCCGAATGGCTGCACGTCGATGTCATGGACGGCCATTTTGTGCCCAACCTGACGATTGGGCCGCCGGTGGTGCGGGCCTTGAAGGCTGTCACAGATACTCCGCTAGACGTCCACCTGATGGTCTCCAACCCCGAAGAGCAGCTGGACTGGTACCTCGAGGCCGGCGCCGACCTGGTGACCGTGCACCTCGAATGCGGCGGCAGCCCCGAGGCGCCGTCGCGCATCCGCTCGCGCAATTGCGGGTCGGCGCGGGGGTCATCGGCCTCGGTCATCGCGGTCTCTTCTCCCGAAAAGGTCTTTGGGCTGTTTGAACGGGCCCATGCCGCTGGGCGTCTGGCCGGGTTGGCCATCAACCCCGGGACCCCGGCCGAGCTGGCGCTGCCCTTTTTAAGCGCGGTTGACCTGGTCTTGGTGATGAGCGTGCATCCGGGCTTTGGCGGCCAGGGCTTTATGGCCTCGGCTTTAGAGAAGCTGCGGCTGCTCTCTTCGGCCGCTGCTGCCCAGGGGCTTGACCTGCTGATAGAGGTCGATGGCGGCATCAACGAAAAAACGGCGGCCTTGGCCGTGGCGGCTGGTGCCAACCTCTTGGTGGCGGGCACGGCGGTGCTGGGGGCGGCCGACCCGGCGGCTGCGCTAGAGCGCTTGCGCGCGGCGGCGGGCGCGGGTGCGGCGGGTGGCGCGGCGGACGGCTCGCAGCTGGCGACTTCGAACTTGGCTTGATGCCTGCTAATCTGCCTCTGTAAATGCCCAAGACCCCTCGTCATTATCTTGATTATGCGGCCAGCGCGCCTCTGCGCCCCGAGGTGCTCGATGCCATGCTGCCTTGGCTTTGCGGCCCGTATGGGGACGGATATGGCAACGCCAACAGCCTCTACCGCGAGGGCAAGGCCGCCCGCCAGGCCCTGGACGAGGCGCGCCTGGTGCTTGCCCAGGCCATCGGCGCGACCCCGCCCGAGGTCGTTTTCACCTCTGGTGGCACAGAGTCGAACAACGCCCTGATCGCCGGGCTCTCAGCGGCCTGGCGCGAGCGCGGCGGGCATGCCCGGCAGACTGGCCGGGTAATCAGCTCGGCCATCGAGCACCATGCGGTCTTAGAGCCGCTCAAGCATCTGAAGCGCGACGGCTTGAAGGTCGAGCTCTTGCGGGCCGACCGGCAGGGCTTTGTGCAACCAGAGGCCCTGGCGGCAGCCTTAGCCGCAGCCGGGGCAGTGGCAGGCACTGGTGCCTTAGCCGCAGCCGGGTCAGGTACTGGTGCAGCAGCCTGGCCTGGAGCCGGACATTCCGTCGCCTTAGTCTCGATCATGGCGGCCAACAACGAGGTCGGGTCCCTCCAAGACCTCTCGGTCTTAGCCGCCCTGGCGCATGGGCAAGGAGCCATTTTTCATAGCGACGCTGTTCAGATCCTCGGAAAACTGCCTTTTGATGTACAGCAACTGAACATCGATGCCGCCAGCTTCTCGGCACATAAGCTGGGCGGGCCAAAAGGCGTTGGCGCCTTTTACCTGCGCACCGGCACCCCCTTTAGCCCCCAGGCCTTGGGGGGCGGCCAAGAGATGGGTCGGCGCAGCGGCACCCAAAATGTGGCCGGGGCAGTCGGCTTTGCCCGAGCCCTGGCGCTGTCTTTAGCCGAGCAGCAAGCCCAGGCCAAGCGCCTGAGCGATCTGCGCGACCGCCTGGCCGGCGAGCTGCTGGCGCTGGATGCAGGCATCGAGCTGACCGTTGACCCGCGCGCCGCCGGCTTTACTGCCGAGACCGCTGCCGCTAGCCAGGGCGTCGCCCAGGGCACCAGCCAGAGCGCCACACCGAGTGCTAGCCCAGCTACTGCCCGGGGTGCCAATCAGGCCGCCACTCCGAACACCGCCCCAGCCGCTGCCCAGGCCCCCGGGCACCAGCCCAGTTACCTGCCCAACCTTCTCTCCCTATTAATTGCCGGCCATGAGTCCGAGAGCCTGATCATGGCGTTGGACAAGGCCGGGGTCGCGGTCTCCAGCGGCTCGGCCTGCTCGACCGGGTCGCTTGACCCGTCGCACGTCTTGACGGCGCTGGGCGTACCGCGCCGGGCCGCCGAGGGCGCCCTGCGCATCAGCCTCGGCTACGCCAGCACCAGCGCCGACATCGATGCCCTGGTCGCGGCGCTCAAACAGATATTGCGCCGCTGACCAAGCGGCGCGCCCGTCCGCGCCCGTCCGCCCTGGCGGCCAGCCCCCCGCTAGGTTGCGGGTTTTACGCCCTGACCTGCCAGACGCCTTCTAGCCTCGCTCTTATAATGATGGTCAGAAGTGATTGCGGGAGGTCAGCGCTTTGAAGGTCGAAGTCCAAGAGGGTTCTACGCAGATCGGGCTAGTCATCAGTTGCCCAAAGCTAAACGACGAGGTGCGCGACCTTGCGTCTCGGGTGCAGGGGCTCTGTGACCAGTGGTCGGGCGCGGGCGCGGCTTCAGCGCCGGACAGCGGCACGGCCTTCTCCCCAGGCAAATTGGCCGGGGAGAAGGACGGCGCGACTTTTTTCATCGACCGCCAAGAGGTCCTGTACTGCGACACGGTAGACAAGCGCTATTTTATCTATACAGAGGCCGATGTCTTTGAGACACGCCTGAAGCTTTACGAGCTCGAGCGCCTGCTCATCGGGCCGGACGCTGCGATCCCCTCGGCTCCCTCAGACTTCTTTCGCAGCTCTAAATCGCAACTGACAAACATCCAGAAGATCGCCTCGCTGCGGCCAGATTTCAATGGCCGCCTCGAGGTTGTCTTAACCAACGGCGAACGGCTGATCGTCTCGCGCCAATACGCCAAGGCGCTCAAAGAAAGGCTGGGCTTGAAATGAGAAGAGTCATGCAGTGGGTGCTTTCGTTAAAGACCCTGGCGGCCTTGCTGTTTGCCGGGTTTATCTGCGCTTACATCGTGGCGGCCTACCTTTATGCGGCCGTCATCGGCGAGCCGTCGACCTTCTCGCTGCCCTTCATCTTCATCTACGAGGCGCTTGGCCTCTCGGTTGTGATAGCAGTGCTCTGGCGCGTGCTCTTCAACGAGCAGCGCGCCCAAAAGAGGCGTTTTTTTCCGCGCCTCATCATCTTTGCCGTATTGCTGATGCTGGCGCTCGTCGTCTGCCTGCTCATCTTCTTCCCCTTCCACACCAATTGGGCCAAGCTTTGGCTACTGGTGGCCGGCGCCGTCGTGGGGGTGGTCATCTTGCTCTCGATCGTCGCCGAGCTCTACCTGCGCCAGACCGGCCGCCGCTACACCGAGCTCTTGCGCGAGTACCAGGCCAAACGCTAAGGCTTTGCCCTCTGCACAGGATTCTCGGGGCTGCCGTCCCGCTGCCGCATTTTTGCACGGGTTTTTCGAGTTCGTGGCACAGATCGGCCTTGAAAGACTGATCTAAATAGGTAATCTAGTCTCTCATTTTGTGAGTACCCAATCTACCAGCGGTTTTATTACAGGGAGAAGACCCTGGCCTCCGCACCAGCCTCAAAACCCGTCTTTCAAGGTCGATCTGTGCCACGGACTCGAAAAACCCGTGCAAAAGGAGGCTAAGTCGGTGGTTCAGGCAGGGGCGTGGCGCGCCGACGCTCCATCCACCTCATCACCGCCTTGCGTAGCAGTAGATGGCCGGCCCTTCTCCACTCATTCTTTTGCTATTTTTTACGCCAACTCGTGCGAAGGGCACTGTGCGCAACGTATCGCCCCCTTTGTTACACGCCCCTTGCCCCCTGCGCTCCGACGCCCCACGCCCGGCGCTCCACGCCCCGGCCGGCGCCCCCCCGTCGCCCAGCGGCCACCCGGGCTGTTTTCTGCTAAGCTGGCAGACATGGATTTGCCAACGCAGAATAAAACAACACTCGTTGACACGCATACCCACTCGCGTTATTCCGGACACGGGCAGGGCGCGCCGGCGGAGTTCATTGCCGAGGCCGCGCGTCAGGGCATGTGGCTGATCGCGCAGACCGAGCATCTGACTTTTCCCTTCAACCTCGACCCCGAGGGGCATATCTCGCTGACCTACGACGAGGTGCCGGGCTACCTGGCCGAGGTGGCGGAGGCGCGCGCCGCGCATCCCGGGCTCGAGGTCATCTGCGGCGTCGAAGTGGATTGGGCCGACGGCGCCGAATTGTTTATTCGCGAGCAGTTGAAGGGCCCGCGCTGCTGCCCGCGCGAGGCGATCAAGCGCGACTCGCAGCCCAGCCCGTACGAGCTGGCCCTGGGGTCCGTGCATGTGCTGACCGACGACCCCGATGCCCCGGAAGGCTACTGGCCGTTGGACTACGTGGGCGGCATCGAGGGCTGGTGCACGCGTGGCGCCGATTACGTTTGGCGCGAGTACCTGCGGCTTTGGCTAGACGCTGTGCAAAGCGGCCTCTTCGATATCATGGCGCACCCCGACCTGCCCAAGAAGCTGGGCTTTTATCCAAGTTTTGACTG
>WRFC01000046.1 GCA_009779015.1 Coriobacteriia bacterium
CACCCTGGGCATTTAACACCTTCAAGGCGATCTTGCCCAGCACGCCGTTCACAAAGGCCGGCGATTTCTCTTCTCCCCCAAACTCTTTGGCCAGTTCAACGGCCTCGTCGATCGAGACCGAGAGCGGCACGTCGTCTTCGTAGAGCATCTCGTAGACGGCCAGGCGGAGGATGCTTTTGTCGACCAGGGGCATGCGCGAGATCTGCCAGCCGATGGCCGCGCTCGAGATCAGGGCGTCGATCTCGTCCAGGTGCTGGCGCGTGCCCACGAGCAGGCGGCGCGAGAAATCGCAGGGGATGCCGATCTCGGCGCAGTAGTAGCGCTTGTCAAATAGCGTCTCGGCGTCGTAGTCGTTCATCTCGACTGAGAAAAGCAGTTGGAAGGCCATGCGCCGAGAGTCCGAGCGCTGGCGGTATGGGTTTGCGGCGGTCATTTTTTACTCCGGGAAAGTGATGCCGTCGATATAGACGTCGACGCCAGCTACCCCCACTCCGATCTGGCCGGACAGGGTCTCAGAGACGACCGTGCGGACATGCGCGGCGACTTCTTGGAGCTGATAGCCATAATAGGCCTGAAGGTGGACATCGACATAGATCTGGCCCGACTCGGCTAAGATCAGAATGCCCTGGGCATCGGGGCGGCGTTTGCTTGAAAGGATGCTGTCACGGACCTTGGGCGAGCCGAGGCGGGCGACCCCCGGGACATCAGCCACTGCCAGGGCCAAAATCGTCTCGACCACCCCGGGCGCAATCGTCAGGTCGTCGACGTTGAACTGCTCAGCCATAACTCTAACCTTCCCGCATTTCTCTCAGCATCTCACTCGGTGTTTCAATTTTCAATGCGCCTTTCGGGGCGTCCGGGGCGTCTTGCCGTACCTCTCGGTGCCTCTCAGTGCGTCTCGGTGCCTCTCAGTGCGTCTCAATAAAGTCTGTATGTACCTCGCCGGCCTGAAAATCGGGCTGGTCGAGCACCCAACGGTGAAAGGGGATCGTCGTCTTAATGCCTTCGATCTGAAACTCGTCCAAGGCCCGGCGGCCACGGGCGACGGCCTCGGCGCGCGTGTTTCCCCAGACAATCAGTTTAGCGATTAACGAATCATATGTGGGCGGAACCGTATAGCCAGCGTAAATATGGGTGTCCAAACGCACGCCTGGGCCGCCCGGCAGCCGTAGCCCGGTGATCTTTCCCGGGCTGGGGAGAAACCCGTTCTGCGAGTCCTCGGCGTTGATGCGGAACTCGATGGCATGCCCGCTGGGCACGATCTGGCCGCGCTCTAAGAAGCTGATCGGCTGGCCGGCCGCGACCAGCACCTGCTCTTTGATGAGGTCGGTCGAGGTCACGATCTCGGTGGTCGGGTGCTCGACCTGGATGCGCGTGTTCATCTCCATAAAATAAAAGCTTCCGTTCAGGTCGAGCAAGAACTCGACCGTCCCAGCGCCCAGGTAATCGGCCCGGCGGACGGCCATCAGGGCGGCCTCGCCCATGCGCGCGCGCAGCTCGGGGCTGACGGCCGGCGAGGGCGACTCTTCAAGCAGTTTTTGGTGCCGGCGCTGCAGCGAGCAGTCGCGCTCGCCCAGGTAGATGGCGTTGCCATGCATGTCGGCCAGCACCTGGATCTCGATATGGCGCGGCCGCTGGACGAGCTTTTCGAGGTAGACCTCAGAATTGCCGAACCCGGCCAGGGCCTCGGCCTCGGCCGCCGCCAGGCAATCGGCCATCTGGGCCGGCTCGTAGACCTCGCGCATGCCGCGCCCGCCGCCGCCGGCGCTGGCCTTGATGAGCACGGGGTAGCCGACGCCCTGGGCGATCTGAAGCGCCTCTTGCGCGCTCTGGAGCGGGCCGTCCGAGCCCGGGACAGTGGGCACGCCGATCTGCTTCATGGTCTCGCGCGCCGCGTTCTTATCGCCCATCAGGTCGATCGACTCTGGCTTGGGGCCGATGAAGGCCAGGCCGTTCTCGGTCACGGCACGGGCAAAACTGGAGTTCTCGGCCAAGAAGCCGTAGCCCGGGTGCACGGCCTCGGCACCGCGCGACTGGGCGGCGCCGATCAGGGCCGGAATCGAGAGGTAAGACTGGGCGGCCGGGGGCGGCCCGATGCAGACGCTCTCGTCGGCCAGCTGGACGGCCAGGGTCTCGCGGTCGACCTCGGAGTAGGCGACCAGGCTTTGAATGCCCATGTCTTTGAGCGCCCGCACGATACGGAGCGCGATCTCGCCCCGGTTGGCAACCAGTACTTTAGTAAACATCGCGGTCCAATCCCTAGCTGACGATCGGTTCTAGGTAAAAGAGGGGCATGCCGTACTCCACGGGCTGGCCGTTCTCGGCACAGACCTCGCGTACCACGCTGATCTGCTCGGCCAAGATCTCGTTCATCAGCTTCATGGCCTCGACGATGCAGAGCGACTGCCCGGCCGTGACCTCGGTACCGACCTCGACAAAGGGCGGCGAGTCGGGGTTGGGCGAAGAGTAGAAGGTGCCGACCATCGGCGAGGTGACGACGATCCAGTTCTCGGGGCGTGCCCCCGGCGCGGCCGCTGCAGCGGCCGGTACGGCGGCCGCAGTGGCGGCCACTGCCGAGCTGGCTGCCGCTACCGCACCCGCCTGGGTGGCGGCCGGGGCAGACGGTGGCTGGGCTGCCGCGTAGCCATCGTTAGCAAAGACCGGCTGCCCGGCGGCGCGCACGGTGATGCGCATGCCGGCCTCTTCGACTGTCACTTCTCCGATTCCCGAGTCTTCGACGACTTTAATCAGGTCCTTGATCTGGTTGATATCCACGGTTTGCTCCTCCTTGGTGCCGATCGCTTCTTCTTCGAGCAAGAACTCGGTCTTCTCGCTCGTCCGGTGTTTAGACAGATAGGTGCGCGCCTCGTTGGGAAAAAGCGCCCACATGAGCACGTCCTCTTCGGTCTTGGCCAGATCGCCGGCCTCGGCCGCGACCTCGGCATAAGTGGTATGCACGAGAGTCGAGGGCGGCGTGTCGGCATCCAGCGGCTGGGCGTCGCCGAGCACGCGCTTCACGATCTCGGGGCTCATCGGGCCGGGGGCCTTGCCGTAATAGCCGCCGATGTAGTCTTTCATCTCGGACGGGATAACGCTCCAACGCTTGCCCGAGAGCACATTCAAGACGGCCTGGGTGCCGACGATCTGTGACATCGGCGTGACCAGTGGCGGATAGCCGACCTCGGCACGTACCTTGGGGATCTCTTCCATGACGTCCTGCAGGCGGTCCGAGGCGTTTTGGATCTCGAGCTGGCTGACCAGGTTGCTCATCATGCCGCCCGGCACCTGATGCGAGTAGACCTGCATGTGAATCAGAGAACTGACGCCGCGCGAGTAGTGCCCGCGCTGGCGCACGCCCTCCCAGTAGCTGGCGATCTCGAACAAGAGGTCGAGGTCGAGGCCTGTGTCGTAGCCGCTCTCTTTGAGCGCCGCCACGATCATCTCGACCGCCGGCTGCGAGTTGCCAAAGGCCAGCGGCGCGCTGGCCGTGTCGACGATGGCCGCGCCGGCCTCGGCGGCCTTGATGTAGTTGGCCGGGGCCATGCCGCCGACATAGTGGCAGTGGACGTGCACGGGCAGCCCGATCTGCTCCCTAAAGGCTTTTACTAAGCGCTCGGTGCGGTACGGTGTAAGCATGCCGGCCATGTCTTTGATGGCGATGGAGTGGGCGCCGAGGTCCTTTAAGTCCTGCGCGAACTCGATAAAGTTGTCCAGCGTATGCACGGGGCTCATGGTGTAGGCCAGCGCGCCTTCGAAATGGGCGCCACTCTCGAGGATGGCCTCGGCCGAGTCTTTGATGTTGCGGATGTCGTTGAGCGCGTCAAAGACGCGGAAGACGTCGATGCCGTTCTTGTGCGCGGCATGGACGAAGCGGAAGACGATCTCTTTGGAATAGAGGTGGTAGCCGACCAGGTTCTGGCCACGCAAGAGCATGGCCGAGGGGGTCTTGGGGCAATGCTTCTTGATCGCCCGCAGGCGCTCCCAGGGGTTCTCGTCTAAAAAGCGCAGGCATGTATCAAAGGTCGCCCCGCCCCATGATTCGATCGCCCAGTAGCCGACCTGGTCCATCTTTGGCAGGATCGGCAGCATATCGCCGATCTGCATGCGCGTGGCCCAGAGGGACTGTTGCCCGTCCCGGATCGTCGTATCCATAATATGCAGGGTACGCATCTGACACCTCCCAAGATACTCTTTGTCTCACTGTCTGACTGGCTATATTCTCCCTGATTCGGGAGTCGGTACCTTTCCTCCAATGTAAACGTTAATTGTACTACATAGGGGATTGAGGCCAACAGGGGCCAACAGGGGCCAAGAACGGCCGACAAGCGGCCAAGGCCAGGGTTTTCTCCCCCAACGCTTTTCTCCACCGGGCTTTTTTGGCTTGGGCACGGCGTCTTTGCGGCTTGGCGCAGGAGCGCGCTCAGGCCGGGGCATGGCGGCCGTCAGACGCGCGTGATGTAGCGCCCGTCGCGGGTGTCGACCTTGAGCACGTCGCCGGTGTTGATGAACATCGGCACGTTGATCACGGCACCGGTCTCGAGCGTGGCCGGCTTATTGGCGCCTTGCACGGTGTCGCCTTTGAAGCCGGGCTCGGTCTCGGTCACCTCGAGCTCTACGAACATCGGGGGCTCGACGCCAATCAGCTCGTCGCCGGCATACTGGAGGGCCACGATGTCATTCTCTTTCAGCCACTGCGCGGCCTCGCCGACCACGTCGGCCGGCAAGGCGGACTGCTCGTAGCTCTCGGTGTCCATAAAGTGGAACTCGTCATCGGCCTTGTAGAGGAACTGCATTTCTTTGGTCTCCATGCGGATCTCGTCGAACTTCTCGCCCGAGCGAAAGGTCAGGTCGTTGACCCGCCCCGAGCGGATGTCGCGCACCTTGGTGCGCACAAAGGCGCCGCCCTTGCCCGGCTTGACATGCTGGAACTCGATGATCACATAAGGTTTGCCATCGATCATGATGGCCTTGCCGTTCTTAAAGTCAGCGGTCGAGATCGCCACGGTGGTTTCCCTTCTAGTTTTAGTCACTCTGGTTGTGTGCGCCTGGTGGGGCGCGCCTGGTTGGATGCGCCTGGTGGGGCGCACGAAAGATTATACAACGTTATACAGCGCCTAGCGCCAGCCGGCGCAGTGCGTCAATCCTCAAGACCGTCAATCGTCGTAGTGACCCTTACACTGCAATACCTCAACAGAACCATCTTCTCTAAGCTGATATACAAGTCTATTCACATCGTCAATACGGCGGCTCCAACCGTCACGGTTGCGTAATTGCTCCGACTTTCCAATTCCCTCGTTTCCATTTCGCTCTATGTCCTTGAGGAGCTGATCAATGCGTTTGAGAGTTTTCTTGTTGTTTTCCTGCCAGAATAAGTATTCATGCCAAGCTCGTTCAGCAAAGGTCAGCTTACTCATTCTCCATTGCCTCTAATTCCTCAATTGTTTTGATAACAACCTGACCGCGCTCAATCTGTTTGGCAGCTTCATCTATGGCGGCCATATTGTTATTGCTGTAAAACGGATCGATAGACACCTCAAAGGGAATGCGTTTTTCTCGGCTCATTTTTTTTGCAAAGATTGTAAACGCAGTGGTCATGTTTAATCCCAACAATTTGCAGGTGGAGTCCATTGATTTTTTGAGATCCTCATCCATCCTGATATTCACTAAAACCTGTGCCATTAATGATCACCTCCTGAGCAACAAATATAAGCTAATGTATAGATCATGTCAATACAAAATCTTTATATATCTGTGTGAGACAGTGGACAGCCTCTATCTTCAATCGGCCTCATAGCCCAGAGCAATAGCGGCATCTCAGCCAGATTTCGCGTTTTACTTGCCGCAGGCTTTCGGCAGGCAGTAAATCAGGAAGCGAGAGTGCGCTAACAAGCGGAACGTCCACGCCACCCATCTCCCACCTGTATGGGTTTCGACACAAGTTAGGTCTCGCTAGCTGGTGTTGTGCGCGTCACGCATGTCCAGTGGCCTGGTTGGCCGGGTTGCGCAAACCAGCGGGCGGCGGCCAGGGCGGCGGCCTGGCTCTCGCAAAGCGCAAAGACAGTCGAGCCCGAACCGCTGACCATGGCCTTCAGCACGCCGTCTTGGGCCTTCAGCTGCTCGATGATGGTCCGGCATTCGGGGCAGAGGGCAAGGGCGGCGGGCTCGAGGTTGTTCTCCATAAATTGCGCGACCTCTTGGGCGGTGGACGCCGGGGTGCCACGCAAAAGCCCGGCCAGGCCGTTACCGGCTGGCGCTGGTTGGTCTGGCGGTGTGGCCGGGGCGGCCGGTGTGGCCTGGTCTGTTGGGGTGGCCTGCCCGGCCCCGACGGCCGAAGCGGCCTGCCCGCCCTGGGCGGCCTGACTGGCCTGCCCGCCCTGGGCAGCCTCAAGTTCCCGGTCAAAACGCTGGTAGACCTGGGCGGTCGAGATGCCG
>WRFC01000047.1 GCA_009779015.1 Coriobacteriia bacterium
CTTCCGTTACAACTGGCGCCAGCGGGGCGACAGAAACGATTACGCTTACACAGGGCATCTATCTGGTCGTTGAGGATGCACATTCAAGCCCGACAGACCCACACGGTGTGCCTATCACCATCAGCACAGTCTCCCCCCCGTTTATCGTGCCCGTCCCAATGACCACTGCTGACGGGACCGGCTGGATCCAAAACGTCCATGTCTATCCAAAGAACGAGACCATGAGCATCACAAAGACAGCCGATGTCACTGATGCTGGCACCGCTGTTAAGGTCGGCGATATTGTCAACTACACAATCACCTCAACCATCCCCAACGAGATAGCTGGCGCTCAGGAGTATTCAATTACCGACACACTTGACGATGCCTTAGACTATCAAGTTGGCAGTGTTAATGTCACGGCTGATGGAGTCGACTTAACACTCGACCAGGACTACACAGTCTCATATGACGATTCAACACGTATATTGACCGTCAGTTTCACAAATGGGAATCCTGTCGTTGCTGACAACGGAATTGCCAAACTGGATGGACATAAAGAGGTCACGATCACCTTTGCCGCCCAAGTCAACGCCGGCATCCTTGGCAAGGCCGACTTGTCTGTCCCCAATGAAGCGACCCTGAGCTTTGTTAACGCCACAGGTGACCCCGTCATTACAGCTAACACGAACGACCTTGGCCCGGTGATCCACACAGCCGCCATCAAGCTGACCAAGGTGGATGAGGACGGGACTACTCCTCTCCCAGGAGCAGAGTTCCAGATCGCTACCAGTTATGAGAATGCTACACATGGCATCTTCTTGAAGAAAGATCCGACAACTCAGGCATTCGTCGATTCCTCTCCAAACGCTACGGATACTTCAGCCTATGATGCAGCTGACGACTATGTGCTTGCCCTCACAGACGACAGTGCCACTGGCCAGTTCGTCGGCCTTGCCGATACGATCGATTTGGCTACAAACACAAGTGATGGCACTCCAGAGAACGCTTACCAAAAGTACTGGATTGTTGAGACCCAAGCGCCCGCTACCTACAATCTCTTGACCGATCCTATCGAGGTTGACATGTATAGCCTAGTAGGGACGCTTACCACAACCGACCCCTATGTCTACGTGTTAGGCGATGTCGTTAA
Organism: Coriobacteriia bacterium; assembly: GCA_009779015.1. Classification (GTDB taxonomy): domain Bacteria; phylum Actinomycetota; class Coriobacteriia; order Coriobacteriales; family UBA8131; genus WRFC01. Next base: position 1,133 of record WRFC01000047.1, read on the forward strand.
CCACAGTGGCTTTACCCTTCCGTTTGCCGGTGGTGTGGGAACCGTGGCCTTCACGGTCGTCGGCATCGTCTTGATCGGCACAGCCATCATAGTCGTCAGCACCAAAAGACGCCGTAAATCCACGCTTGACTAAGTAACCACAACCGGCACGCTCCAGTGCCACTCATCCAACTCTCTCTCAAGAGCCGCCATACCCGATGGCGGCTCTTCTCTCTCCAAGCCCCTTATTACCTCCCCTGCCCAATCTCTGAGCATCAGAGAGTCAAGCTAAAAATTTATAAGGTTCCAAGCCGTAAAAAACCAAAGGTTTAGGTTTTTATCATAAAAATATGTGCTACAGTTTGATAAAGCCTAGAGATGTTATGAGGGTGATCGGCCCAAAAACCAAGATATTTGCGCTGTTCAGCAAGCCAACACCCAGCTCGCGCCCCGTTCTCTAGCCGTCTAAAGTGCGGTTTTCAGCGGCTTTTGAGGCCGCCGTTCTTGAGTATATTTACCTTCAAAGGTTCGAGCACTCGAATGTAAGAAAAAGTAAAAATATATTTCACAAAATAATGAAAAATGTGAGTTGTTGCAAAAAAAGATTTTAAGGCACATTGTACTGGTGTGAAAAAATATATAAAAATACGGGAATACAACAAAAAATGTGCAAATAGCGCATGTAAACTCAAGGTATATCGAAAACAAAAAATTAGTAAGAGTAGCAAAATATAAGTAAGACCACGATTTGGCTTGACAGGTAAAAATCCAAAGCGTATATTGTCAAACGAAATTGTATGAAGGTTTCATGGAGGCACAATGTAAACGCAGTACAGATTTCATCTTGCTCAAGGGTGGGCGGTTATATCGGCCAGATAACGGCAGTCTGATCTCACATTAGATTTGCTTTTAAGGCCAATAAGCAGTAACTAATGCTGGTATTTCACTACTGATTATACAGTGGAATGCCGACCACCAGCGAGGGAGAGTGAAATGAAAAACAGGGTACAGGCCAGAAGCGGCTTCCTACATACAAGACGGGGCAAGCGCCTGGCTTTTCTCCTCTTAGCGTTTGCGCTGGTCATCCTCTTAGTCACTGTCGCCAGCCCCTATGTCTTAGGCACTGGCACCGACAGTGGCACCGACAGCAACAGTGCTGCTCAAAACGCCTACATCAACAACTCGCCAACGCCCCAGAACGGCACGCCAGACAACCACCAGATCGTCCAGCCGGGCGATACCATCAAATACCAGCTGAGCTTTACCAGCGACCGTTCGGGCACCAGCGCACCGCAAAACAAGGTGCCGGCCCCGACCTTTCAAAGCCAGGCCGACAGGCCAGTGCCGGTGAACTTTAAGAACGGCAGCTTTGAAGAGCCGGTCAACGCAGGCTCGGTCAACTCTTACCTGGCCAGCGCGGTCCCCGGCTGGCAGACCACGGCGCCCGACAAGAAGATCGAGATCCAAAAAGCCATCACCAGCGGCCCCCATTCCGACGACTTCGCGCCCTTTACGATGGACGGCGGCGAGCAGTATGCCGAGCTCAACGCCAACTACGTGTCAACGCTCTATCAAAGCTGCGACACCGTCCCCGGCACCAAGCTCTATTGGGAGTTCTACCACGGCGCGCGCATGGTCTTGCCCGTGCCCCAGGTGAACACCGATGTCATGCGCTTTTACCTGCAGGCCCCGGGCACCGAGTCTAAGCCCAGCAACGGGTCGGCGGCCGTGCAGAACTGTTCTGACTCCGCCGTCCGCGGCCAAGACTACCAATGGGGGCACTATACCGGCGAGTATGTGGTCCCGGCCAACCAGAACAAGACGGCGTTTGTCTTTGAGTCGGTCAGCACCACCAGCTCGACGACTTTGCAGACCATGGGCAACTACCTGGACGGCGTCCGCCTCTATACAAGCAGCTACCTCGATCTGGCGCTCTCAAACAATGCGCCGTTAGGCCTGGCCGCAGCGGGCGATGTCGTGACCTACTCCCTTCAGGTCACCAACACCGGCGAGTCCGACGCCCGCGGCGTCCAGGTCACCCAGGTCCTGCCGGCCGGCACCGCCCTGGTGGACGGCTCGGTCCAGGTCGATAGCGCAGACTCGCAAAACTACCTCTACGACCCCGCCACGCGCGTGCTCTCGGTAAACATCGGCGCAGATGCCACAAGTGCGGACGGCGGCCTCGTCCGGGGCAGCGGGTCCTTCTCCACAGACTGCCAAAACACCTACGCCGTGGTCTTTCAAGCCAGCGTCACGGGCGACCAGATCGCCGCCAACGACCTCTACGAAAGCCAGGCCGCAGCCGAATACCAAGACCGTTATCAAGGGACAGAAGAGACCCTGGCCAACTACTCCAACGTCAGTGTCTTTGCGCCCTATATCTCTTACATCCCGGCCACTGTCACCGATGTCGTGCCAGACGGCCTGACCGTGACCGGCTACCAGGCGCCCGCAGGCTCGACCTTTACCCAGGACGGGCAGGGCTGCACGTGGTCCTTTAGCGACCTCGCGGCGGGCGAGCACCTGGTCTCGGTCACGGCCACCGTCGATCAGGCGGGCGCGCCGGCCGACTTTGTCAACCGGGCGGTCATCGAGGTCGACGGCCTCCAGAACGTGACGAACTCTACCTACCACACGACCCAGGTGCCCGTCACCGAGCGTTTCGTTGCCCTGACCGACCCCAAGAGCACCCTTCTTGCCAACAATACCGTCATGTTGACGGCGGGCCAAGGCTACGCTCCGGCGCCCGGCACGCCGCCGGCGTCGCTTCTGAGCGGCGGCAAGGCCTACAAGTACTGGGGCTACCGCGTCGATTGCGGCCAGATCTTCACGGGCACGCCCGATCCGGCGCATCTGCCCAGCGCTGTCGACGGGCCGCACACCATCGCTTACCTCTACGTTGACGGCACCGAGTCGGGCGCCCAAAAATACGCCTTTGTGAATGACGGGCCTGTCCAGAACGGCACCGCTGACGACCCCGTCCCGGTCAAGATCGGCGACGACCTGACCTATCAGATCAGCGTCAACAACCCTGGCCTGCCCGACGCGGTCGCACACGCCCACTACGATGTGCTCTTTGTCGTGGACTGGTCCGGCTCGATGCTCGAGGGCAAGATGTTCCATGCCGGCATGGATGACATCTACGCCATCACCTATGCCAGAAACCTTTCGCATGATATGAGCCAATATATCCTCGATAACTATCCGGGCAGCCGCGTCGGCCTGCTCGGGCTGTCCTCACTGGGCATCTTTCAAAGCAACCAGAACGATATCGGCTCGGTCTACATCGCCTCGGACATCAACCACAGCGACAGCGTGGGCGTCGACACGCCTTTTGTGGGGACCATGGGCGAGTTCGATACGCAGATCGCCCCGCTTTTCAAGGTCCCCGCCCAGTACTCCAACGATGATGTCGCTGTCTTCTTGCGGGCTGGCATCGACAAGATGATGGGCCTCGACACACTGCTCGGCTCTGATTCGAGCTTCAACCCCCGCCACCTCATCCCCCGCGACGACCAGAGCCGGGTCCCGGTGATCGTCCTGATCTCAGACTTCCAGATCGACAAAAGCTCCTACTTGGGTTACTGGACAACCGATCTGAAGGCCCAGTCCGACCGCTTTGCCGCCGCCTACCCCGATGGCATCCTGATGACCGTGCGCCTAGACACCGACGAAAACAGCAAGTCCCCGTCTGGCGACACGTACTCCAGCCCGTCCTACGACAAACTGATGTCCGATAATGTGGCGCCAGCAAACCATGGGGAGAAAGGCTGGGCCTTCTCCAAAGTCACCTTCAACACGTCTTACAGCATTGCCTTGAGGGTCTTCAAGAACTCTTTTACGCTGAACGCGCCGCCCCCACCGCCAGTCATCGAGCCCAGTACTGTGACCGATGTCGTGCCCAGCGGCCTGACCATCGTCTCTACCGACCCGGTTGCCGTAGTCGACGGCCAGACCGTGACCTGGGACCTCAACCAGCTGCCCGCCGGCGAGACCGTCTTGACGGTGCAGACCCAGGTGGCCGAGCACGGCAGCTTTGAGAACACGGCGCAGGTAGCGACCCATAACGAGGACCCCTACGACACCAACACGACCTACCACCGGTCGATCAAAGCCCAGCTCAGCTTTGTCAAGGTCAACGAGCAAAACAGCCCGCTGTCCGGTGCCCAGTTCAGCCTCTATAGCCGCGCCCCAGGGCTTTTGGCCGAGCAGCTTGACGACTGGCTGGCCAGTGACGACCCCAGTAGCACCTGGACAGACCCGGTCACAGCAACCAGCGCCAGCGATGGCTCGGTCAGCTTTACAGACCTCATGCCGGGCAACTACATGCTGGTCGAGACCCAGACCCGGCCGGGCTACGAGCTGCCCCAGGGGCAGTGGCTGGTCACGGTCGCTGGCGACGCCTCTATCAGCATCACCGCGCACGGCTACAGCGAAACGGCCCTGCCGCCGGCCTTCCAAGAGGCGGCAGCCGATAGCCCATACGCCAATAGCCTGCTGCTGCCCAACTACCGGCAGATGGCAATGCCCGTCGCCGGGGCCCCGGGAGCTGTCTACATGACGGTCTTTGGGACTGCCGTGATCGGCGCCGGAGTGGCCTTCTTGGTCGCCTCCGCGCCATCGGGTGCCGCCAGCGGCCGCCTGGCCATGGCCCGGCCCGGCCAACCGGCCGCCAGCAGCCAGCGTGGCCGCCCGGCTGCCCCCAGCAACAGACGCGGACGCCCGGCCGCACCCCGCAGGTAATAACGACAAGAGGGGCGACCCCTTTGGACATAGATTCGGCCCAGGCAAAAGGCCTGTCACGCCGACGCGGAACTGAACCGAGAGAGACAGAGAGAGAGGAAAAGAAGATGAAGACAAAAAGAATTATTGGGATGCTGGCCGCTGTGCTCGCGTTTGCGGTACTCATGGTTGCCGCTGCCGTGCCGGCCTTTGCAGACCCGCTGCAGCCCGTCGAAGGCAACCTCGTGATCCACAAGTACGTAAACGACGGAAAAGACTACGGCCCCAACAACGGGACTCTGCTGACGGGCTCTGATGTACCCAAAAGCGAGGCCATCAACGGCGTGATCTTCAATATCTACAAGATCGATGGCGTCCCGGCATCCGGCCCCGGCGTGGTCTACAAGTTCGACGAGACAGCGTCGAAGCTCACAGTCTACGCTGACGTTAACGCCACCACACCGGTTGGCACCTACGACGTCACACTGGCCACCTCGGTGACGACCGCCGACGATGGCTCAGCCGATTCCGGCTTACTCGACCAAGGCTACTACCTGGTGGTCGAGGACGTGCTCGGCTCCGAGCCGGTCGACGC
>WRFC01000048.1 GCA_009779015.1 Coriobacteriia bacterium
CACACCATTAGACCTCTTGCCCAACGAGGGCGAGGGCGGCGATGAGCTTGACTGAGCCCGCTTCGTCCAAACCATCCTATCAACGCGTGGTCGTGAAGATCGGCTCTTCGAGCCTGACCGACGAGCAAGGGCGTTTAGACAAACAAGCGGTCGCCCGCCTGGCTGAGCAGGTCAAGGCCCTGCGCGACCAAGGGACCGAGGTGGTGGTGGTCAGCTCGGCGGCCATCTCGGCCGGCCTCGAGCGGATCGGCTACGCCGCTGGGCGCCCCAGCGACCTGCCGACCCTGCAGGCCGCCGCAGCGATCGGGCAGCTGGTCTTATCCCAAGCCTACGCCGAGACATTTGCGGACTATGGCCTCAGCCTCGGGCAGGTATTGCTGACGCGCTTTGAACTTGAGAACCGGAGCTCTTACCTGCATGCCAGGGACACGCTGGAGCGCCTCTTAGAGCTTGGCTTTACACCCCTGATCAACGAGAACGACACGGTTGCCGTCGAGGAGATCCGCTTTGGCGACAATGACACGCTGGCCGCGCAGGTCGGGATCTTGGTGCGCGCCGACCTGGTGGTCCTGCTCTCGGACATCCAAGGCCTCTATACGGCCGACCCGCGCATCCATGAGGACGCCAAGCTATTAGAGTCGATCGGCAGCTTTACGCGCGAGGTCGTAGAGGCCGCTGGCGCCGCTGGCTCGGCGCGCGGCAGCGGCGGCATGATCACCAAGCTCGAGGCGGCCCGGATGTGCATGGCCGCCGGCATCCCGATGGTCATCTGCCACGGCAGCCGGCCAAACGCCGTGCTCTCGGCCGTTAGCGGCCAGAGTGTCGGTACGCTCTTCGGCGGCGAGACAACAGGGCATGCAGTCTCGGCGCGTAAGCTCTGGCAGGCTCTGGCGGGCGCGGTCAAAGGCAGCCTGAATATCGACGCGGGCGCCCAGAGCGCTCTGGAGAAGAACGGCAGCTCGCTTTTGGCCGTCGGCATCCGATCTGTCGAGGGCCGGTTTGAGGCTGACAGCGTTGTTGACATCCGTTCTCTAGACGGCATGTTGATCGGCCGTGGGCTTTCGGCTTACAGTTCGCAGGAGGCGGCTTTGGCGGCCGGTAAAAAATCTACTGAGCTGGCCGAAGTCGCCGAGCTGGCCCACCTGGCACATACAGCGGTCGTGCATCGCGACCGGCTTGTGATCTTTTAGCTATACTAAATACATAAAACCGCGTGAGTAAGAACTCCAACTTGTGAGAGTTGCATAACAATCAAATTTCTGAGCCCTTAAGGTGGTCAAAATGTCTGAAGTCCGAGAAAAAGCCCTGCAAGCCCGCCAAGCTGCCCGTGTCTTGGCGCAGCTCAGCTCAGCGGCACGCGATACAGCGCTAGTCGCGCTGGCCAATGCCCTGAACGCCAATGTCGAGCATATCTTGGCTGCCAATGACTTAGACATTGCCGAGGCACGCGCCGGGGGGACGCCAGAACCTCTGATCGACCGCCTGGCACTCAGCCCAGAGCGCATCGCCGAGGCGGCCAATGGGCTTCTCCAGATATCTAGGCAGCCCGACCCATTGGGGCGGGTGCTCGAAGGCCGGCGTTTGGCCAACGGGCTGCGCCTCCAGAAGGTCAGCGTGCCCCTGGGTGTGATCGGCATGATCTACGAGGCGCGCCCGAATGTCACGGTCGACGCCGCCGGGCTTTGCCTGAAAAGCGGCAACGCTGTGATCCTCCGTGGGGGCTCGATGGCCCTGCGCTCAAACCTGGCGGTCACCGATGTCCTCACTCAGGCGGGTGCCGCCGCCGGCTTGCCAAACGGCTGGCTGGCCTCGATCGAGACCAGCGACCGTTCTGCGACCACCGAGCTGATGGGGCTGCATGGGCTGATCGACCTTTTGGTGCCCCGAGGCTCGGCCAGCCTGATCAGGGCGACTGTCGAGCAGTCCAAGGTGCCTGTGATCGAGACCGGGGAAGGCAACTGCCACCTCTATGTCCATGAGGCGGCCGACCCCGAGACCGTCATCCCCATCGCCCTCAACGCCAAGACCCAACGTCCGGGGGTCTGCAACGCCATTGAGACGATCTTGGTCGACCGCAGCGTGGCCGCAGAGTACATCCCGGCCTTGCTGCAGGCCTTGATCGCCGCCGGCGTAAAGGTGCATGCCGATACCCGGGCGGGCGAGCTGGCCAAAGGGCTGACGGCAGAAGAACAACTGAGTGTCGTCGCCCTGACCGCAGAGGACTGGGGGCGTGAGTACCTCGACCTCGAGGTGGCGTTGGGCTGCGTGGATGGCCTGGATGCCGCGATCGAGCATATCAACCAGTACACGACCCATCACTCCGAGGCCATCCTTTCCACCGATTACGCTGCTGTCCAGCGCTTTTTGGCCGAGATCGACGCGGCGGCCGTCTACGCCAATGCCTCGACCCGCTTTACCGACGGCGGGCAGTTCGGGCTGGGTGCCGAGCTGGGCATCTCGACCCAAAAGCTGCACGCCCGCGGCCCGATGGGCATCGAGGCCCTGACCTCGAGCAAATACATCTGCGAAGGCTCGGGCCAGGTCCGGTGAGCCCAGACAAGCGGTTCTTTCAGCAGTTTGCCACGCGCCTGGCCACGGCCGAGGCCGGGCACCCCTGCCGCCTAGGGTTTTTTGGCGGCACCTTTGACCCTCCGCATTTTGGGCACCTGATACTCGCCCAGGCCGCCTACGAGCAGTACGGGCTGGACGGCATCCTCTTTGTGCCGACCGGGCAGCCCTTCTATAAGCTCGAGCAGGGCTTTAGCGATGCCCAGCGTCGCGTGCGCATGCTGGAGCTTGCCCTTAAAGACGACCCGCGTATGGCCGTCAGTCAGATCGAGGTCGAAAAGCCCGGGCCAAACTATACGGTCGACACGGTGCGACGGCTCTTAGCAGCGGGAGAAGGGCGCCTCGAGCTCTTTATGATCGTCGGAGGCGACAGCTTTCTTGACCTTCCGAACTGGAAGGATGCGACGGCCTTGGCCGCCCTCGTGACGGTGCTTTATTCTTATCGGCCGGGCTCTGACCTCGGCCGTCTAGAGGGCTTGGCCGCAGAGGGGCGCTTTGATGCCCGACCGATCGCCATGCCGATGCCGGCCATTTCTTCGAGCCAACTGCGCGAGCGTGTGCGGGCAAACAAGAGCCTGCGCTACCTCTGCCCGGTCGAGGTCGGCGACTATGTCGCCGAGCAGGGGCTCTACGGCCCGGAACCAGGCCAAGGCCGGCAGGCCGGCGTCCAGGCGGTTGCCGGGACTTTCGCGGCCGAGCTGCCCAGAGCGGGCTTGACCGACGTTGACCAGACCGATTATACGGCCATCGAGGCAGCCGCCCGCGCAGAGTTGAAAGGGCGCCTGAAGCCGGGGCGCTATGAACATTCGCTGGCTGTGGCCGAACTGGCCGGGCGGCTGGCCGGTGTCTATGGGGTATCGCAAGAAAAGGCCCATCTGGCCGGGCTGCTCCATGACTGGGACAGGGATATCACAACCGCAGAGCTCTTGGCCAAGGCCCGCCAGGCCGGTATCTACGAGGCGGACATGAAGCCCGAGATGATCCCGCTCTTGCACGCCCAGACCGGGGCGGTCTCAGTGGCAGAGCGCTTTTTGGGCTTGCCTAGCGATATCTTAGAGGCTATAGCCCGGCACACAGTGCCCAAGCCGGGGATGTCGGATTTAGACATGATCATCCAGGTGGCCGACTTGCTTGAGCCCGGGCGCGACTATTGGCCGGTCCAAGAGCTGCGTGCGAAGATCGGAACCTGCCCGCTGGAAGAGCTCTTCTTTGCGGTCTTTGCCTCAGAGCTGGAATACCTGGTCTCAGAAAAAAAGGTCATCGCCTCAGAGACGCTGGCCGCTTGGAACTATTACGCGCACCGGCTGGCGGGCAGCAGCCTGCCAGACAGACAGATAGCTAAAGAAGAGGAGCCAAAGGAACTTGAATAAAGAACAAGAGGCAGCAAAAGCCGTCGCCCTCATCGCAGCACAGGCGGCGAGCGAGAAAAAGGCTACCGACATCATCATCCAGGAGGTCAAGAACAACCTGCGGATCTGCGATTATTTTGTTATCGTAAGCGGGGCGAACAACCGCCAGGTCGACTCGATTGTCGATGCAGTCGAAGAAAAGCTGCGGGTCGAGGCCGGCGTCAAGCCCATCGGGCGCGAAGGCCTGGACGAGCTGGGCTGGGTGCTTTTGGACTTTGGCGACGTGGTCGTCCATGTCTTTCAGCCCGAGCTGCGCGACTTCTACCGGCTCGAGACCCTTTGGGGCGACTCGCCGATCATTGACGTGGCCGAAGCCGGCATCACAGACCCCGAGTACTCTGAGCGCATCAGCAAGCTGCTCTCACTGGGTAGCGAAGAGCCAAAAGACTAGAAAGCTATAAGACTAGAAGGCTAAAAATCCTCGCGGCCAACGCCTTCTGAGCCGACATTCCCCTCGTCTGTGGCCTCGAGCGTCAGCGTGTAGGTATAGCCGTAGGACAAGGTCGTGCTCGTGTTCTCTCCGTCGAATAACAATGTGGCATAGTAGCCTTCATCGCCAAACATGATGCTTTCGCCAAACCAGTTGTCCCCAGCCGCCGACCTGATCGTGTAGGTGCCGGCCGGCAGGTTGACCACAGCCTGGGTCTCGGGGTTGACAAAGACCGTGGCCGCCAAGGCATTGGTGTTGGCGTCGTAGACCTTAAGATAGCGCGGCGAGCTCAAGCTTGCCCCGTCGATGTCCAAGCGGACGGCCGAAGACTTGTAGGCAGCGTCTTGGGAAAGCACCCCGGTACCAGGAAACGGCGTCGTACAGGCTGTTGCCCGATCCGCCGAATCCTCATAACTGCCAAGGTCTGTAAAGGCCTTCCAGGCCCCGTAGAGGTCACCCGATTGAAACAGGGCGTCGGCCAACGCATAGCTGGTCTTGTTCCACCAGTCCTCAGCGCCGCTAAAACCAGCGTCTTTGAGTGTCGAGAAGACCGCCAGTGCGCTGTTGTAGTCGCCCGCCGCAAAGTCGGCCTGAGCGCCCTGAAAGTCGATATTCTGTTGGCAGGACTGAGCCATGCTGGCAGAGTCTTTGAAACTGCCCAGTCCGGTAAAGGCGTCTAAGGCCGATTTGAACTCTTTGTTATGAAAGAGGTCGAGGGCATCGAGATAATCGATATTCTGTTGGGCGAGCCCGATCCTCAGTTGGCAGGCCAGGGCGCGGTCGGTCGAGTCGCGGTAATGCCCGAGCTTTTCAAATGCGGCCTCGGCCTGGGTAAAGCCATCCATGGCTGATCTGAACCCGTCTTGGTCAGTGGCGCTCTGAAAACTGCTTTCGGCCGTACTGGCCAAGGCCTCAGCGTTAGTGTAGTTGCTGGACTGGAAAAACATATGGATGCCAAAGCCCACGCCAGCGAGCAAAAGCAGGCCAACGACTGCCGAGAGCACGGCAATCAGGGGCTTATGACGCCGCTTTTTTTTCGTCGCAGACTGGATGTCCGGGAAGATGACAGTCGGAGGCTGGTCGCCGCTGAGCGCTGTCCGTTGGGCAGTCATGGTCGGCGATGGCGGCCGCACGGCCTGAGCGCCCGCCGTCTGCTCGAGGGGGCTGATGGCCGGTGCGGGCGCGTTGGCTGATAGAGGTGTGTTCTCTGGCATCGGAGCGCTATCAGGCAGTGGCGCGTTGGACGGCGCGGGCGAGCCGCAATGCGGGCAGAAGAGGTCGCCATCCTCAAGTTTGGTGCCACATTTTGAGCAATACATATTCGGCCTCCTTGGTTGTCAGGCCAAAGGCTCGGTCAGCGCCCGTTCACTCTTTGGTGAAATACATCGACATGGTCGAGCCGTTTTCGGTGAAGGTGTAAACCAAGGTGTTGCCGCTCAGTGTGAAGTCCAGGGTATCGGAGCCATCCTTGACCATGAAGTCGTTGCCACTCTTGGTATAGGTCGTGGTAATGGCCCCATCGGTATAGTCGCCCAACGTAAAGCTGATGTTCTTGGAGTCGGTGATCTCGATAAAGTAGTCAGACAAGACAAGGGCCGATGAGAGGTCGCTGCCCTGTAAGACAGTGTCATCAATATCCACCCGTGAGAGCGTGTAAGTGCCCAGATAGTCGGCATCTGTGGCATTGGTGCCGCTATCTGATGAGTTGTTATCAGAGGTGCTGGTATTCGATGAGTTGCTGCCTGATGTGCCCGTAGAGGCATTGCTCGTCGTATTGTTACTGGCAGACCCGATGGCCCGAGAAATCATGATGCCGCCAAAGATGATCCCGGCGATCACCACGACCGCTACCACGACGATGATGATAATGACCGGTGCCTTGCTCTTCTTTTTCGGGGCCTCTGGCTGAACCGCGCTATTGTATGGTGTTGCTGGTGGGGCATAGGGCTGGCTGACCTGGCCTTGGATAGGCGGGAGAGGTGCGCTGA
>WRFC01000049.1 GCA_009779015.1 Coriobacteriia bacterium
CCGTGCCGCCGATCGCCCGCACAATCAAAAGGTCGTAGACCGGCGCAATGTCAAAGCGCGCGTTGCTGTTCGGCTGCACCGCCAGGTCCAAGCCGCCGCTCAGCACACTGCCCGCAACCGTCAGCTGCAGCTGCGCCGTCGAGCCCTCGTAAGGCAGCCCGCCAAACGTGAACTCGATCGTCTGAGCGTCCACCGCCCGAGCCTTGACCGTCACCCCCGTCGGCAGGCGGCTGAACCACCCCGTCGCATCGATGCCGTTGAACAGGCTCGCAACAGTCTGGTTATAAAGCGTCACGGTCGCCACCTGCGCGGTCAGGCCCGTGCCCATCTGGCCGCTGATGACCTTGTCGCCAATGGTGGCCAATGGCTCTGAATTCAGCCGCACAAACTTCTGGTTCGCATAAACAAACGCTGTATCAAAGGGAGAAGTGCCCGTGTAAACCGTGCCCGTACCGCCGGGGTCAGCGTTACTGGCGTTTTGCCAATAGTCATAGGCAGCGGCGGCGTTCGTAAAGCTATTGGCCGCCCAGGCCTCGGAATTGCCGCTGGACTCCAGCGTGCCGCTGGTAAAAGTCAGGTCGGCGCAACCGATGCCATGCGACGTGCCGCTCCCAGATTTGGAGCCAGCCGCCACCAGGCTGCCGCTGCCCTCGATCGTCAGGTTGGCCGTCGAGTAGATACCGTACGAACCGGTTGCCGAACTGGTCTCGGAGATCAGCCTGTTGTTGCTCCCCTCTAAGACTATGGTGGCGTTGCCGTTGATCACGCGCAGCGCCACTGGCGCCGCGGTATCCCAGACAAAGCCGTCGCGCAAGACCAGCTCGTAGGTGCCCGAGCCATCGGGGTTGACCACGCTGGCCCAGGCCGAGGCCTGCGCCGGATACTCGCTGCCTATCACCGGCACCCCGGTCTGGGCGACATCGCGGTACAAGACACCCGTGGCGGCGTCAAAGATGAGGCCGTAGTCCTGTGCCACCAAGACCTTGTCAAAGGGAAAGAACCCGCTGGTCGATGAGTTCACATACCAGATGCCGCCGCCGCCCAGAGCGGCGTTGATGGACCAGCGCAGGCTTTGTGTTGAGCTGCTGGTTGCGGGCGTGAGGTCGGGCGCGCCGTAGGCCGGCGGCAGGCTTTGGGCGTAGACCGTCCGCCCGTTGGCCTGGTTCCACACCCCAACCACACCGCGCGTGGTCGGCCAGGTAATCGCCCCGGTCGGCGACGTGGCAATGGCGGTCGTGGCATTGGTGCCATAGGCAAAGACAAAGCCACCGTCAATGCTGACCTTGGCATTTGCCCCACTTGCATAAATGGCGGCGCCCGTGCGGTAGACCGCGACCTGGGCGCCCCGTGGGTTAGAGCTGTCGTAGGGCAGCGTGACGCTGGCGTTCTCGCCCGTCATGCGGATGGCGTAGCTGCTGCTGCCCGATTTGACGGTGATCGTGCCGCCGCTGGCCGCGACTGCCGCATTGGGCCCGTTGGCGTAAATCGCATGCCCGCTGGTGCTCGAGACCGTGCCGCCACTGACGTCGATGGCCGGGTAGCCGCTAGGGCCGGCGCTCGTGTTGTCGGCGTTGATGGCCACGCCGCTGTTAGCCAAGACCTGGCCGTTGCTGACCGTCACGGTAGAGTGGGTGCCCGTCACATTCACGGCCGTGCCGCTGCCCAGGGCCTGCACAGTCCCGCCCGTGACCTTGATCTCTGAATCGGCCACGTTGGCTATCACGTTGGCCGTGGTCGCCGTGCTGATGGCCGTGCCGCTGCCCGTCGTCTGCACGGTACCGCCGCTGATCGTGGCCACAGGCGAAGTATAGGCCGGGCTGCCCACCAGATTGATGGCGCGGCCGTTCTCAGCCGAGATCAGCCCGCCCGTGACTTCAATATTGCCGGTGGTCTGAATAGCATAGCCGCTGGAGGCTGCCGAGCCGGCGGGTGCTGTCGGCTGAATAGTACCGCCCGTGACCCGCACATTCGTGTCCGACCCGGCATTCATATAAATCACCGGGTTGGCGTTGTTGGTGGCGGCATTGGTCACAGTCCCGCCGTTCACCACCGTCGTCGAGCCCGTGCCAATCGAATGGATCGCACAGGCGCTGCCGGCCGAGACCGTGCCGCTATTCACGTTGATCTTTGTATTGTTGGGCACCGTGCCCGTACCGGCTCCGTCGTTGATGGCGTAGCCGCTGTTCGTCGAGAGCACCGATCCGCCGTTGACATTGATAACCACGCCCTGCAGGCCGGCGTTGGCTGTGCCGTTCTCGATCTGAATGGCCGGGTTAGAGCTGTTGGCCATGCTCTCGACCGTGCCGCCCGGCTGGACATTGACCGTCACATCGTTGGCACTGACGCGCACTGCAATGCCGCCATTATCCGACCCCACCATCGACCCGCTGTCCACCGTCAGCACCGTGCCCGCCCCCGTGATGCTGATCGCATCGCTGGTCGCGCCGTTCCGCGAATTAACGATCGAGGCCTGCGCGCCGGTCGTAAAAGCACCCTTGCCGGTCAGGCTGATCAGCGGCCCGGCAATCGAGCCCGTAAAAACAGCGTTCCAAGTCACCGTCACGCCAGCGTCGATGTTCAATGCCAGCGTGGCCGTCGTGTTCGTGCCGCCCGTGACCGTCACAACGCTGCCCCCCGCCGAGGCCACGGCCGTCAGCCCGGCCGCACTGTAAGCCGTGTTGATCTGGCTGGCCAGCCCGTCCGCCGTACTCAGGGTAGTCACCGGGGCGGCATCGGCCTGATCGGTTGCAAAAATAGACTGAGCGGCTATTGGTTGAAAGCTGAATACGACAAGGGCCAAAACCGTCAATACGGCGACCGCTAGCGTTGACATGCTGTTTTGCGATAATCTCTTCATTTCGCGCCCCCAAGCATTGCATACAAATACGCTCTCTCGCCTATTTAATCATACTCTGCCCTGCATCATTCCTGGCAGGAGCATTTTTCTTGATATAATCAAGCCCACTATCTAGCGTGGCTTTCAGGGAGAGGAAACTCATATGAACTGCCCCAAGTGCAATCAAGTCGTCGCAGACGACTCCAAGTTCTGCCCATTTTGCGGTGCCCCACTGAACGCAACTGATTTAACAGGGGGAGAAGACATTCAGGCCTCCGCTGATGCGCTGATGCCTGAGCTGTCATCGCTTACTGACATGGAGGTGCCGCCCTTATCCGCAGAGGACATCAAGCTGCTGGACGAGGAGCCTGATGAAGCAGCCCTGCTGGACGAGACGACCGAGCCGCCCCTGCCCGCTGAGGCACCTGAGCCACCGGCCCCGCCCGCCGAGGCATCATCGGTTGCGGTTGCCACAGAGAGCGTGCCGGATGCGGCGGCTGCGGCGGCAGCAGCGGCCAAGATTGCGGCAGCTGCGGCAGCGGCTGAGACCAGGATATCCATCACGGCTGCGGCCCAAGCGGCTGCGGCAGCGGCGGCGGCAGCGCCAACGCCCGCTGCGGCACCCGCCCCGGCTCCAACGCCGGCCCAAGCGCCGGATGCCGTTCCTGTGATCGGATCGCCGGCGCCCGCCGCGCCAGCGCCAGCTGCCCCCGCGCCGCCAGCGGCCACGGCACCGGCACCGCCCGCCGCGCCCCCGTTGCCCGGCCCGACCGGTGCTCCGGTCTACCCCGCCCCCGGTGCCCCCAGCGGCGGCGCCCCCGGTACCCCCGGCGGCGGCGCCCCAGGCGCCCCCAGCGGCGGCGCCCCCGGTACCCCCGGCGGCGGCGCCCCCGGTGCCCCCAGCGCTGCCCCGGGCGTCGCGCCAGCGCCTCCCCAAAGCAAGAAAAAGACCTGGATAGTCGTTGTCATCATCGGCGTCGTGCTGATACTTTGCTGCATTATCGGGTCGGTCGTCGGAATCAACATGTTCAACGCTTACCAAGCTGACACCAATAGCATAACGGGCACGATTGGCAACACGGACAGCACCAGCAACTCGACTGGCACCAGCAACTCAAGCAGCACCAGCGCGGGCAACAGCTCGTCCAGCTCCACCGGCAGCAGCAGCACCGACAGCTCGGGGAGCAGCTCCACCAGCAGCAGCAGCACCGACAACTCGGGCAGCACCAGCGGTAGCACCAGCACTGACAGCTCGTCCAGCTCGACCAGCACCGACAACACCAGCAGCTCCAGCAGCTCAAGCAGCACCGACACCAGCACGGGCTCCAGCGACATGCCCAGTGGCTACTCGATGGTCCTTTCGGACAGCGATTACGAGATCGCCTACGGCTCGGCCGATGCCCTCGACTACTACGATGCCGTCACGGTCGAGACCTGGGTCAACAACAAGACGGACAAGCCCATCTACATCATGTACAGCGGCGTCAAGATCAACGGCGTCAGCTACGATGACAGCGAGTTCTTTACTGATTTCTTTACTATCGACCCGCAATCCAGCGCCACCGGCCTGACCTACCTTGATGCCATCACCAGCGTCAACGACCTTCAGACCTGGAGCGGGACCATCTCGTTCATCGATTCGACGACCTATGACACGATTGCCGAGTACACCTTTGATCTGACCTATTCGAGCTAAAAGGCGTCTTCGCCACCCCCAGCAGCGCCCTGACACAATGGCCCCCGGACAGCGCGGCACCCAGCCGTCGGCCGGGGGGCCATGGGTTAGGGCGTGTTAGACCAGAATTGAGACAGGCTGTCAGATAAAAGAGCAAGCTTAGAAAGTGTGGTACTAAGCCAACCCCGTAACTGCGTTGCCCGTTGCTTTGAGCGCTAGGATTTTGCGGATTTGCGCGAGTTGTACAGCCTTTTCACGCGCGGGAACAGTAATTGTCGCGGTTTTTTGATAGTTCGTGGCACAAATCGCGCCAAATGTACGGATTTTGTGGCTGGTCTACGAACCATGGTCTTCTCCCCTTTATAAAACGCCTGGTAGATTGGGTGCTGGCGAAATGGGAGGTTGAGATAACTTGTTGGAGTCGTGCTTTTGGCGCGATTTGTGCCACGAACTCCGAGAAACTGCGCAGTCTTGCCCGTTTTGCTTGTTTTGCGACCGTTTCGGCAGTTTCCGCGCCTTTGCCAGAAGAGAGTTCATCGAATCATACTTGCGCTGGGTTTATTTCAGGAAAAAAGCCGCCGACGGGGCATTTGATATAGTCAAAATTATACGTCCCCATTGACTCGTCCGAACGGCACAGCACCCAGCCGCCATCCGGGGGGCCATGAACTATAACCCAGCCTTACGTTTTTCCACCTTCGGGCCCCAGATCCTTGAGCAGGCCGTCTAGCAGCACAAGCAGCGCTGGATAGTACCCCAACCCCTCCTGTACCGGATACTGCAGCTTTAATGACTTGGCAAAGTAGAGGCCGCCGGCCTGCTTGTAGGCTGCGGCCTTCTCCCCATTTAGTTTGAGGCCTTCGATGACCAGCTGTTTGCGGGCTATGTTGACGCCTGTGATGCCGAGGCGGGCGGCCATCAGGGTGGCGCGGCGGCGGTCAACGAGGTCGCGGGCGGGGCCGGGCAAGGCGCCGTAGTTGCGCTCGAGCTGCTGCTCGAGGTGGGCGATGGACTCCAGGTCGGGAGCGGCCATGAGGCGGCGGTAGAACAAGACGCGCTCGTCTACGGCGGGCAGGTAGTCTTCGGGCAAGAGGCAGGGCTGGGGGATGTCGATGCGCAGCTCGGGCTCGGCGTTGGCGGCGGCGACCTCGCTTTCGGCCAGGCCGGCCTGGGCGGCGCGCACAGCCTCGTTGATCATCGAGACAAAGAGCTCAAAGCCCACGGCCGAGAGGTTGCCGTGCTGCTCGGCGCCCAAGAGGCTGCCGGCGCCGCGGATCTCGAGGTCGCGCATGGCCACCTTCATGCCGCTGCCCAGGTCTTGGAACTCGTCGATCGTGGTCAGGCGGTCGATGGCGTCTTCGGTCAGCTGGCTTTCGGAGGGAAACAAAAAGTAGGCGTAGGCCTGGGCGTGGGCGCGCCCGACGCGGCCTTTGAGCTGGTAGAGCTGTGCCAGGCCAAGGCGCTGCGAGTCTTCGATGATCAGCGTGTTGGTGTGCGGGTTGTCCAGCCCGCTCTCGATGATCGTGGTGGCCACGAGCACGTCGTACTCGCCGGCCGCAAAGCGCTCCATAATGTCTTCGAGCTGCTTCGGCCGCATCTGCCCGTGCGCCACGCCCACCTGCGCCTCGGGCGCCGTGGCCAGCACGCGCGCCACCGCGTCGTCGATCGAGCGCACGCGGTTGCTGACGTAATAGACCTGCCCGCCGCGCCCCAGCTCGTGCCTGATGGCCGAGCTCACGAGGTCCTCTTGCCACTCGCCCACGCGCACTTGCACAGGCGTGCGGCTGACCGGCGGCGTGTTGATCAGGCTCATGTCGCG
>WRFC01000050.1 GCA_009779015.1 Coriobacteriia bacterium
CGGCCCGGATAGGATAACGTTTGGCAGGGTAGCGTGCGAGGACCAGGTAAGGAGGTATGATGGGTTTTATCAGCAGTTACAAGAAGGCGCGAGCCGGAGAACCCGGTGATGAGTTTGTCGTCCAGGGAACAAAGGTCAGCTGCCCGCATTGCGGGTCGACGCACTTTGATAAGCGCAATGCCCAATTAAATACCGCCGGGCTCACTTTTCTTGGGCTTGATTGGACAAATACCACGGCGTCCGTGCTTGTTTGCGCCTCTTGTGGCAGACTTGAATGGTTCATCAAAGAACCTGAGCAACTGTAACCAATAAACCGGCCAGACAACAAAATAGTGAAGGGGCGATTGCCTATGGACTACTATCTCTTATATTTCAGCCCGACATTCACGACCAAAAAAGTCTCACAGATGATTGCAGAGACTGTAGCCAAGACCTGGACTGAGCTGGACATCACAAACTACGGTGGCTGCGGCGAGCTGCCCAACGAGGGGCGTCCGATTGGCAGTCAGCCCGACGGCCTGCCCGGCAGCCAGCCGCTCGGCCAACCCGGCACCCCAGGCGACACCCAGATTGATGCCGAACCCGATACCCAGCCCGATAGCCAACTTGGCGGCCGCCCGAACGGCCAGCCCGGCGACCAACTGCCTAACCGCCCCGACACCCAGCCGTCGCTCACCTTTGGCGCAGACGATGTCTTGATTATCGGCATCCCGGTGCATAGCGGACGTGTTCCGCCGCTCGCCCTGCGCACTATTAAAACCCTGCGGGGCAACGCCACGCCGGCCATTTTGCTGGCCACCTTTGGCAACCGGCACTACGATGACGCCCTGCTAGAGCTAAAGACCACGTTGCAGGCGCAAGGCTTCGTCGCTATCGCCGCCGCCGCCTTTGCGACCGAGCATTCGATCGTCCCCAAGTACGGCGCCGGGCGGCCGAACGCTGCTGACATCCGCGAGATCCACGAGTTTGCCAAGCAGGCCGGCAAAAAGCTCGCGACCTGGGAACAGGCGTCACACGTCGACCTGCAGGTCGAGGGCAACCCAGACTACCGGCCGTTCCAGTCCATATCGATGAGCCCGCACGCCAACTCACACTGCATAAAATGCCGGACCTGTGCCAAGAGCTGCCCGGCCCAGGCGATCCCGCTGAAAAATCCCAAGACCCGGGATAAAAAAGCCTGCATCACGTGCCTTAGATGCATCAGCGTTTGCCCCGAAAAAGCCCGCTCGCTGCATTCTTACGAAAAGCTCGTAGCCCAGCTCAGCCTGGCCAAACAGTGCCAAGGCGAGAAACCCAACGCCCTCTTTCTCTAGTCGCTGAAAACCCAGAAAACCCCGCTGCCGTCTGCGCGCCGCTCACGCCGCCGCGCAACCTGCGCGCCGCCGCCCCGCTCACGCCGCCGCGCAACCTGCGCCCCGCCGCCCTGTCGCCCGTACAACCTGCGCCCTGCCGCCGCCTTGCCGCCGCCGCGCAACCTGCGCCCTGCCGCCCTGCCGCCGCCCGCACACCTTAACCTGCCGCTACATAGTGAGAGCCCGCTCATATAGAGCGGGCTCTCACCACAGGGAGATGGTGGTGCCAATCTCAGAGTGGCAATGTTAGGGCACCTAGGCAGCTGCCTGCCCAGCGCAGACGCAAACGCAATAGCAACAACGTCGCCCCCACCAAAATCAAAGCACGAACACCAACGGCACGGCGGCAAAGATGATCAGGTAGCGCAGTAGAAAACCGCCCACCAAGACACCCGCCCCGCCGGCCACGTCTATGGCCGCCGCACCGGTGCTGCCGGCCTTTACACGAATAGTCACGAGCTCCAACAAGAACGGGAAGGCCAGCCCGATCACAACCAGCCCCAACCAGAACGGCAAGGCCAGGTCACCGGCGATCAAGCGATGCACCGACTCGGCGGCCGCCGGATTGGCCGAAGCCGTAACCAGCAGCAACATAATGATCAACAGGGTCTCGGCGATCGGCAGAAAGAGGCGCAGGCGCTTGAGCGCGCCCAGCCCTTCGACCTCTTTGCGGGCAAAGAAGGCACTGCCCAGAAAAACCGCCGCCATACCGGCCGAGAAGGCCGAGACCACAAAGAGCACGGGCAAAAGCGCAGTATTCCAAAACGGATAGGTCTTAACAACGCCGATCAAGACGCCGGTGTACCCGGCAGTGCAGAAAGCCAGCAGCAGGCCGATGGCATCCAGCCAAACCGGCACGGCCTTCTTCAGAAGCATGATTATCAGTGTGACGATGATGATCACACCAAAGATCGCCAGGATCACAACGCCCCAGCTCATGACCGAGGTCGGGTTGCTGACCAGGTAAAAGAAGCGCCCCGGGTTCTTCATGCCGGCCGAAGCGTCAAACATCAGCAAAACCAGGCCGACCGCCAGCACAACCAGCGCCACGATGCGACCGATCAGCTGAAGCCGCTTGGTATTACGAAAATCCTTAAAAGAAGCCAGGGCAGACGTCGCGTAGGCACCGGCAGCCAAGCCGGCCAAAAACAGGTACCAAGCGATCGAAGTCCCCCAGGGTAGAGTCTCAGTCATTTTTCATCACCTCACGTAATAAACCTTGGACGCAGTCAGGTCGCCTGCGATAGGCTTAGCGTTCTTCTTGATAATAGCCAGCGATATGTCGCTATTCGGATCACTCAGGTCGCCAAAGATGCGCGCGCCCGTAATGCAGGTGCTAACACAGGCCGGATCAGGCACGCTACCGTCGTCAGCGAGTATGCAAAAACGGCACTTCTCGGCCACACCGGTGTCTTGATCCTGGATGCGGGCGTGATAGGGGCAGGCATTCATGCAATATTTGCAGCCGATGCAACGCTCTGAGTTGACGAGCACCACGCCATCGGCGTTGATGTAGCTCGCCCCGGTCGGGCAGACCGAGACACAAGGCGCATCCTTGCATTGCATGCAGGCCAAAGGCACATGCTCGTTACGCACGTTCGGGAACGTGCCTTTTTCAACCTCGTCATAGTGGATAAAAGAATCGGTCACGTGGAGGCTGTTCTGCATTTGGCAGGCCACGCGGCAAGCGTAGCAGCCGACGCACTTGGTCGTATCGATCAACATTCCATAACTAGCCATTACGCTTCCACCTTCCTGACTGTCACTATGACTTCTTGAGACATAGCCGACCCGACTTTTGGTTCTGCCTGGTACGTGATCATCGACATCCAGGGGACGCCAATGCCATAGCCCGGCTTGAGCTCAGGTGAGCTGCAGCCATAATGCGTGGGTATCCAGATTGCAGTCGGATTCAGTCGTTCGGTGACCTTGCAACGGACCTGTGAGGTGTTCTCCGCAGAAGTGATCTCGATCATGTCGCCGTCGGCGATGCCGAGCTTGGCGGCCTCGGCAGCGTTTATCCAGGCTGCCTCTAGATGGTACTCATCGGTGATGGCCATCAGCGCCTCATTGGCGGTCGTCATCTGATGGCTGTGGATCGACTGCTTGCCGCCGATCAGGCGGTACTCGCCGTCTTTAGGCATGACTTTAGGAGCAACCCAGTGGATCAGCGGATCAAGGCCGCACTCCTCCATCAGGTCGGACTTGAACTGGAACTTGCCCGTCGGGGTCTTCCAATTGGGCGGGCCGGCATAGACATCGACCGGATCGCCGACATTTGTCACGCCCTTCTGCTTGTACTCGTTGAGGTCGGCGTTGACGCTGGCCAACTGGGCCTCGATCAGCTCTTCGAGCGTGAACTTGAAATACTGGCCGATGCCACAGGCCTGCGCCAGCTCGCTGTAGATGACATCACTGGTCTTGGTGTTGGCGTTTACGAGGTCGACGACTTTTTGACGGGCACAGGCCACGCCCTGGCTCGAGCCGAGGAACTCTGGCAGCTCATCGCGCTCTAAGTAGCTGCACTCGGGCAGCACGTAGTCGCAGAGGTGGGCGGTCTCAGACATCTGGACGTCGATACAGACCTTGAGATCCATCTTGCTTAAGGTATCAGCCCAGGTCTTGGGGTTTGTGTAGCCCATGGCGGCATTTGAGTTGTAGAAGAAGATGCCTTTGAGCACGCCTTTGTCAACATAGAGAGGCACCGACAGGTTGCTGCCGGGCACGTCGTCGGCCAGCGGGAAGTCCTCGACACCCAGCCGCTCGGTGGGTTTGGGGACAGGCGGGAACTTGACCGGGTCCAAGGCGCCCGCTGAGGGTGCCGAAGTAATCAGGGCGCCGCCTTTTTTATTGAAGTTGCCAAGCAGCGCATTGACGGCATTAACGGCACGCCCGGTCTCGGTGGAGTTCAGGTAGGCGGTGCCATAAGCGCCGCGCCAGGTCTCGGCAATCACTGACTTGGGCGCCGAAGCGGCCAGGTCCATAGCCAGCTGCTTGATCGTATCGGCCTTGATGCCGGTAATCGGCTCAGCCCATTCGGGGGTGTACTGGTCAAGGGTGGCGCTCCACTCATCAAAGCCGTAGGTCTCGTTGGCCACAAAGTCCGCGTCATAGAGGTTGTTTGTGACTAAGACATTGCTGATAGCAAGCACCAAGGCCAGGTCCGTGCCCGGGTTGATGGGCACCCATTGGCTGCCAAAGTTGGCCGAGTTGTTCAGGCGCGGGTCAACAAAGACGATCTTTACGCCATTGTCGCGTGCCT
Source organism: Coriobacteriia bacterium (assembly GCA_009779015.1). Taxonomy (GTDB): domain Bacteria; phylum Actinomycetota; class Coriobacteriia; order Coriobacteriales; family UBA8131; genus WRFC01. The sequence continues at coordinate 4,615 of WRFC01000050.1, forward strand.
GCGCCAGGCTGAGGGCGCTCTTGGGATTGATGCCGTCAGCATAGCTGCGGCCGATGAAGATCACGAACTTGCTTGAGGTAATGTCGCCCGAATAGCCAGTCGTGCCCATCGTCAAGACGTTGGCGCTGGTAAACGAAAGGTTGCAGGCGGCGCTGTGATGGTAATAGCTGCCTGATCCGAGGGCATTGATAAAGCGGTGGCTGTAGTATTTGCCGTTAGGGCGCGGGTCTTCGATCAAGGCAAAGGCCTCAGGGCCGTTCTTGGCCAGAATCTGCTTGACCTTATCGCCGATCTCTTGATAGGCCTGATCCCAGCTGATGGCGCTGAAGTTGCCATTGCCATCGTTCTTCAGAGGGTCGGTGATGCGGTACTGCGAATAGACGACCTGCGAGTAGCCATGCCCGCGGGCGCAGAGCTTTCCCTTGGAATTGGGATGCAAAGAGTTGCCTTTGAGCTTCCAAAGGCGTCCGTCTTTGACAGATGCCACAAACCCGCACTTGTTTGAGCAGGCATTGCAGGTTGTGGGCACCTGAGTGATGTTACTGGTGTCATCGGCCAATGCCTCTTTGGCCAGCCAGCTGCTCATGCCGCCGACACCAACCGTCAATAGGCCCGCGGTCAGGGCACTGCCCACCAAAAAGCCCCTCCGACTAATGTTTCTTACTTGCATAGGTTCTCCTTTTCCTTTCTCCCCCAATCGGTTGGACACATTTGACAGGCAACTCCCAGTGCCTGGAAATGCTGGGCTTGGGCTTTCAACTGTTCGATGAAAGCAGCCAGGCAATCGGTCAAGGTGCACATGAAGGCCGTGCAAGAGTCAGTTGGAGAGGCCTTTTCTTTGAGGGCGTCCGAGAAGTCGGACAGCCAGCCAAAATGCTCACCGATGAACAGCGCCACATCGGCGGGACGCCCATACCCGACCAACATGGCCGCGAACGACAGTTCTAGCGACAGATGGTCCGGGTGAAGCTGCTGTTCGGATTCAATATGCAGGTCGAGGCTTTGATAGAGGTACCTCATATGGCCGGCCGCGTCGCCATTATAAAAACCCTTCTCATGGCTAAAGCAGAGCTCGCTGTCTGTGCGCACCGTCCATTGCCGGTAGAGCGACTCGACGGGGACCACGCTTTGCGGCAGCCCGCCGGTAAAATAACGCCGTTGAAAACCGCTTAACTCCGAATAGCTAGGCGGGCGCTTGAGCAGACGCAGATGCTTGGGCAGCCGCTCGGCTTGATCGCTTTGAAGATACCGGACAGAAGGCCCTGGCTCGGTCGGATCGCAGTCGCGCAAAGCCATCAGAAATTCTTGCCAGCCCTTTGGCCGTGTCATCCAGGTATAGTCGTGTAAGGAGACAGGCGCATAGAAGGCCGCAAAGATATCCAATGCCGAAGCTGTATCCACCCGATTTCCTCCTCAGCTCATCCGGTGCGTCATATTGCATTAGTTCAATAGTTCACTAGAATCCCACAAGACGGAGCTTAAAGAATCACGAACGTTAAAGCCTCATCAATTACTGATGATTTGTTGGTTTTAGCCCGTTATTAATGTTCGGAGCCCTATTTACTACCGCTGGCAGACAGCGTTGCCCATCCATAGAAACTGATGATGTTTTGGAGAAATACCAGATCAAACAGGGTATACTGAG
>WRFC01000051.1 GCA_009779015.1 Coriobacteriia bacterium
GCCCCAACCCCCAGCTGGTACAGCGGCTCGAGCAGGCCGGCAAGCCCGGCTATGCCCAGGCCGTGGCCGCCGCCGGGGCGATGCCGGTCAGCTACGTCGGCCAGCCCCAGCCCCTGGGGCTCGGCCACGCTGTGCTCTGCGCGGCCCCCCAGGTGCTTGCCCAGACGCCCCCCGAGCCCTTTTACGTGCTGCTCGGCGACGTCCTCGTGCCCGATTGCCAAATGCTGCCGCGCATGCTGGCGGTCAGCCGGGCGCACCACAACGCCAGCGTCATCGCCGTCATCGCGGTGGCCGACGAAGAGGTCTCGCGCTTTGGCATCATCGGCGGCCGGCCGCTGCCCGGTGCCGACGCTGTCTGGCGTATTGAAAGACTTGTCGAGAAGCCCGCGGCCGCCGACGCCCCCAGCAACCTCGCGGTCTTTGGCCGCTACCTCTTGAGCCCGCGCGTCATGCAGATACTGCCAGAGGTCAGGCCCGGGGCCGCAAACGAGATCCAGCTGACCGATGCCTTGGTCGGCCTGCTGGCCGAAGAGGAGGTCTATGCCCTGGTCGTCGGCCCGGACGAAGGCTACGATGTGGGCACGGTCGCCAGTTGGCTCGAGACCAACCTGCGCCTGGCCGCGCGCGACCCCCAGCTGGGGCCGCTGGTCGAGGCCTGGAAGAGCGAGGCCGGTGCGCCTTGCTAAGGCACGGGGGCTGACCAGATGCACGCTCTTCTCCAGAATATCATCTACTTTTTTGGGTTCGGCATCTGCCACCAGATACCTGGGCGCACCCTCGAGGCCGGCGGCTACCTGTTTACGGTCTGCGCGCGCGACACGGGCACCCATGTCGGCTTTGCGGCCACCTTGATCGTGGCCGCGCTGCAGTTCCATCTGCGCAAGATCAGGCCATCCGACCTGCCGCCTTGGCCGATGCTGGTCGTGGCCGGCCTGATGTTCATACCGATGGGCATCGACGGCGCCAGCTCGTACCTGGGCCTGCGCGAGACCACGAACCTGATTCGCTTTTTCACCGGCCTGCCGGCCGGTATCGCCGTCGGAATCTTGGTCGCACCGCTGCTGAGCGGGCTGCATGCCGATGCCGACCCGGGGTTGAAGGCCTTCAGGTCGGCCCCCGACTTTATTGGGCAGGTACTGGGCGCGGCGGCCGTGGGCAGCCTCTTTTTCTTGCTCTACCCGCTCCTTGGCGTGCTCTCGCCTTGGGTCGGCATCATCGCCCTGCTGGCCTTCGTAATCAGCCTGAACCTCTTGGTGCTTTCGGGCATCGGCCGCATTAAACGCCCGATCCGGCGCCTTGCAGACTGGCTCAAGCCGCTGGCCGTGTCGTTGCTTCTGGCACTGGTCGAGCTGTCGCTTCTCGATCTCGTCCGCTTTCTGGTTTTTGGCGTGAACCGCGGGTCTTCGAGCCCCATAGAGCAGCTACTCCGCTTTTTTGCCTTAAACTGAATCGGTGAAGACAAATGCCGCCTTTCGTGGTAACCTAACACACTACAGAAAAATAATGCTGCCGCCCGGCAGAGACTTGTAACTGCATTTTGTGGCTGTATTGTGCAGCAGAGACCTATGGAGGATATACATGAACACATCAGTACTCATTGCTGCTAAGATTTTGGGCATGGGTGTGCCAGAACTGGTCATTATCCTGGTGGTCGTGCTGCTCATCTTCGGTCCCAAGAACCTGCCCAAACTGGGGGCTTCGCTGGGGCGTACCGTCAAGAACGTGCGCGACGGCCTTGAAGGCAAAGAGCTAGAAGAAGGCGAGATCGCCGAAGACGAGGGCGAAGAAGAAGTCGAAGAAGAAGAGGAAGAAGAAGAAGAGGAAGAGCCGGCGCCCAAGAAGAAGAAAGCACCGGCCAAAAAGAACTAGCACTCTGCATACATCACTGTACGCGGTATGCGCGGCTTCGGCAGTTGCGTGTGCCGCGTTCTTACATAGATGAGGGTCAAGGAGGATGGCGGCCATGTCTAAAGAAGTTGTGTTGACAGCTGAGGGCAAAGAAAAGCTCGAAGCCGAGTTATTCGAGCTCGAAACGGTCAAGCGGGTCGAGATCGGCGAGCGGATCCGCATCGCCCGGGAGTTCGGCGATATCAGCGAGAACTCAGAGTATGACGATGCCAAGAACGAGCAGGCCTGGATGGAGAGCCGGATCGCCGAGATCACGGGCATTCTGGCCACGGCCAGCATCGCCGAGCCCCCCAAGCGTCCAAGCAAGGTGGCCGTCGGCTCAGTCGTGATCGTCGAGATGAAAGATGCAGCAGAGCGCAAGTTCACGATCGTCGGCGCCGCTGAGGCTGATTCGGCCGAAGGGCGGATCTCGAACGAGTCGCCGGTCGGCGCTGCGCTGATTGGCAAGAAAAAGGGCCAATCGATCAGTGTCAGCACCCCAAACGGCTCGACGATCGAGATGAAGATCATCAAGATCAGCTGACCAGAAGAGAACAATAGACAGGTATGAGTGAATTAATCGAGGGCGAGAGCACCGACCCCAGCGAGGTGCGCAAGGCTAAGCGCCAACGCCTGATCGCGGCCGGTCAGAACCCCTATGGCCAGGCCTTTGCGGCCAGCAGCCATGCCGCCGAGCTCGAAGGGCGCTATGCTGGGCTGGCGGACGGCGAGGGCACCGAAGACGTGGTATCGCTGGCTGGCCGGGTGATGGCCATCCGCAACCAGGGCAAGGCCATCTTCATGGTGCTGCGCGACTCAACGGCCGACATCCAGGTCTTTGTGCGCGCCAACAACCATTCTGAAGATGAGTTCGGCGCGATCAAGGACCTCGACCTGGGCGATTGGATCGGCGTTACCGGCACTGTCCTGCGCACCCGGCGCGGGCAGCTCTCGGTCCTGCCCGGCAGGGTCGAGCTTTTGTCCAAGTCATTGCGGCCACTGCCCGAGAAGTTCCACGGCCTGGCCGACAAAGAGCTCAGGTACCGCCAGCGCTATGTTGACCTGTTTGTCAACCCCGAGGTCAAAGAGGTCTTTTTAAAGCGCTTTGCGATCATCGCCGCCATCCGCCGGACGGCCGAAGAGCTCGGTTACATCGAGGTCGAGACCCCGATGCTGCACCCCATTCCGGGCGGTGCGACGGCCCGGCCCTTTACGGCCTACCACAATACCTTGGGCCGCGACTTTTACCTGCGGGTAGCGCCCGAGCTGCACCTGAAGCGCCTGTTGGTGGGCGGTTTTGAGCGGGTCTTTGAGATCAACCGCTGCTTTCGCAACGAAGGCATGGACCAGATGCACAACCCCGAGTTCACGACCTTTGAGGCCTATGCCGCCTTCAGCGACCTGGATGGCATGAAGGGCCTGGTGCGCGCACTTATCCAGAAGGCTTGTCTGGTGGCTACGGGCAGCCTGCAGATCACCTATCAGGGGCAGGCCATCGACCTCAGTGGGGACTGGCAGTCGCAGACGATGATCGAATTGGTCAGTGCGGCTGCCGGGCAAGAGGTCTCTTTCAACAAAACGTTGACAGAACTGAAAACCTTAGCGAAACACTATCAGATTTTATTACAAGATTCATGGGGGAAAGGTAAACTGATAACAGAGCTCTACGAGAAGCTTGTAGAGCCTCGTCTCGTACAACCGACATTCGTGACCGAGCATCCTCTAGAGACTTCTCCTCTGGCAAAAAAGAAGGCCACCGACGAGAATGTCACAGAGCGTTTTGAGCTGTTGATTGCCGGGCATGAGTTCGCCAACGCGTTCTCTGAGCTCAACGACCCGGTCGACCAGCGCGAGCGGTTTGCCGCGCAGATTGCGGCAAAGGCGGCCGGCGACGATGAGGCCATGGGCTATGATGAGGACTACATCCGGGCGTTGGAGTACGGCATGCCGCCGGCCGGCGGCATCGGTGTCGGTATCGACCGGCTGGTCATGCTGCTCACCGATTCAGCTTCGATCCGCGATGTCTTGCTCTTTCCCCATATGCGAGAAGAGAACATCTAGGCCTTAACGTCGAGGCCAATGCCTTAGCAGGCGTGTGGGACGGCGTCAGGCCAAGCCGAGTTAGGAGTCTACATGCCATTCGACCGATTCACGGACAGGGCCCGCAACGTCTTAGCCGCCGCACAAGAAGAGGCGCGTGACTTACAGCAGCCCTTTGTGGGCACCGAGCACCTGCTGCTCGGCCTTTTGCGCGAAAAAGAGGGGGCTGCCGTCGCAGCCTTGGCGACCTTGGGCGTCGGTTACGATAAAGCCCGTGACCAGATCCATATGCTTGTCGAGGGCGAGCCGGACCTGCCCAGCGGGCACTTGAGCTTTACCCCCCGCGTCAAGCGCGTCTTAGAGTTCGCCTTCCGCGAGACGATGCAGCTGGGGCAGAACTACATCGCCCCCGAGCACATCTTGCTGGGCATTGCCCGCGAGGGCAACGGGGTGGCCATCCAGGCCTTGGCGCAGCTGGGCATCGATGCCGCCATGCTGCGTAACGCCATCATCGATGCGCTGCACCGCTCGCGCATGGCCCCAGGCGCCTTGCCGATGGGCAAAGAAGACGACATCGACGAGAGCGACAGCATCCTCGACGACTTTGGCATCAACCTGACCGAGCAGGCGCGCCAGAACCGCCTCGACCCGGTCATCGGCCGCGAGCTCGAGATCGAGCGCGTGATGCAGATACTCTCGCGCCGCTCTAAGAACAACCCGCTTTTGCTGGGCGACCCAGGTGTCGGCAAGACGGCCGTGGCCGAGGGGCTGGCGCAGCTCATCGCCTCTGACCAAGTACCCGACATCCTCCGCCACAAGCAGCTGATCTCGCTCGACCTGGCGGCCATGGTGGCCGGCTCTAAGTACCGCGGCGAGTTCGAAGAGCGCATGAAGCGCGTCGTCCGCGAGGCCACCGAGCGCCACGATGTGATCCTCTTTATCGACGAGATGCATACGATCATCGGCGCCGGCTCGGCCGAAGGCTCAATCGATGCCGCCGCCATCTTAAAACCGCCTTTGTCGCGCGGCGAGATCCAGGTCATCGGTGCCTCGACGACCGAGGAGTACCGCAAGCATATCGAGAAGGACGCGGCCTTAGAGCGGCGCTTTCAGACCGTCATGGTCAACGAGCCAACGGTCGACCAGACCGTGCGCATCTTGGAGGGGCTGCGTGACCGCTATGAAGAGCACCACCGCGTGCAGTTCACCGACGAGGCCTTAAGGGCCGCCGTCAGCCTGGCCGACCGCTACGTCCAGGACCGCTTTTTGCCGGACAAGGCCATCGACGTGATCGACGAGGCCGGCGCCCGCATCCGCATCCGCAATATGACGATACCGGCCGACGTGCACGAGATCGACGAGAAGATCCACCTCTTGCGCATCGACAAAGAAGAGGCCATCGCCTCGCAGGACTTTGAGAAGGCGGCCAAGCTGCGCGACCAAGAGAAGGTCCTGATGTCCGAGCGCGAGGCACTCGAAGAAAAATGGCGCAACGACGCTGACCGCCAGGCCATCATGGTCGGCGACCGCGAGATCGCCGACATCATCTCGATGTCTACCGGCGTGCCCGTGGCCGACCTGACCGAGGCCGAGGCCGAGAAGCTCTTGCGCATGGAGTCTGTGCTGCACGAGCGCATCATCGGCCAAGACGAGGCCGTGACGGCCGTCTCCAAGGCCATCCGGCGGACCCGCGCCGGCCTCAAGGACCCCCGCCGTCCGGGCGGCTCGTTCGTCTTCCTCGGCCCCTCGGGCGTGGGCAAGACCGAGCTCTCCAAAGCCCTGGCCGAGTTCCTCTTCAACACCGAAGAGGCCCTGATCAGCTTTGATATGAGCGAGTATATGGAGAAGCACACGGTTTCGCGGCTGGTTGGCTCTCCTCCCGGTTATGTCGGTTACGACGAGGGCGGGCAGCTGACCAAGGCCGTGCGCCAGCGGCCATACTCGGTCGTGCTCTTTGACGAGATCGAAAAGGCGCACCCCGATGTCTTTAACGTGCTGCTGCAGATCCTTGAAGAGGGGCGCCTGACCGACGGGCAGGGGCGCAAGGTCGATTTTCGCAATACGATCATCATCATGACCTCGAACATCGGGGCACGCGAGATCGCCGACACCGCGCCAATTGGCTTTAGCGGCGCCGGCGGCCAAAAAGGCCTGAGTGACAAAGAGATCAACTCGCGCGTTATGAGCGAGGTCAAAAAGCTCTTTCGGCCAGAGTTCTTGAACCGCATCGACGAGGTCATCGTCTTCAAGTCGCTGACCACCGAGCA
>WRFC01000052.1 GCA_009779015.1 Coriobacteriia bacterium
ACAAGACGATGACCGCGATGATCGCGCCCAGCTGGATGACAACCAAGAAGAGCGACCAGAAGTCCGCTGAGACGGCCAGGTGGACGAAGTCTTCGAGGATGATCATGTGCCCGGTCGATGAGATGGGCAGCCATTCGGTGATGCCCTCGACCAGCCCAAAGAAAACCGCCTTGATCAGCTCTAGCCACTCCATATATCAGTCTCCTGACTCCCAGCCTTGCTCGAGGCCGTCGGCGATCTCGGCCAGCCACCGCTCGACCGGCAGCCCCGCCCAGATGGACTCGACCTCGGCCAGGCGGGCGTGGGTCTCGGGGTTGCGCGGCATAAAGAGCGTACAACAGTCTTCTTGCGTCTCGGTGGAGAAGACAAAGGTCTTGATCTTCTGCGCTTGCTCGATGATCTCGAGCTTGTCCGACCCGATCAGCGGCCGAAAGACCGGTAGCGTGCAGACCGCGTCGGTGGCCCTGATGTTATCGAGCGTCTGCGAGGCCACCTGCCCCAGCGACTCGCCTGTGACCAGGGCTTTGGCGCGCTCGCGCTTGGCCACCAGCTCGGCGGTGGCAAACATCAGGCGGCGATAGAAGATGACCCGCAAAGCCGGGGGCACGAGCTCGGCGATCTGGCGCTGAAAGCTGCCAAAGGGCACGATCACGAGCTTTTTTAGCCCGCCGTAGGGCTCGAGGCGTTCGGCGATTCTTTGCACCAGGTACTCTGAGCTGCCGCTGGTCTCGGGGCGGCCGCTAAAGTGCAGGCCAATCACCTCGGCACCGCGCTTCATCAGGCGCCAGGCGGCCACGGGCGAGTCGATGCCCGTCGAGAGCAGGCAGACGACATTGCCGGCCGACCCCAGCGGCAGGCCGCCGATGCCTTTTTGGGTATCGGCGTAGACGTAGGCCGCACCCTGGATCATCTCGACATGGAGGCAGACGTCGGGGTTGGTCATCTGCACCTTTTTATCGGGCAATGCGTTGCTCAAGGCCTCGCCGATCAGGCAGTTCAGCTCCATGCTGTTAATGTTAAAGTCGGTGTTGGCGCGGCGGGCGGCCACCTTAAAGCTGTCAAAGGGCTCATGCCGGGCGACCAGCTCCAATGCCCGCGCGTTTACCAGGCCAAGGTCCTGGCGCAGCCGGTAGCCAATCGAGACGCGCACGACCCCGGGGATGTCGGCCAGTTCGGGGGCGGCCGCAAACGCCTCTTCGAGGCTGGCAAAGCGCACCAGCAGCCGGCCCGAAATGCGCTGGACCTCGCTGGCCGCACGCTCTTCTCCCCTATTCAGGGCAGCCAGATTCAGGCTAGCCAGGCGCAGGGCCAGGTTCTTTAGCAGGATTTTCTCAAAATGTGAGCGGTTGCGCCCCTTTAAGCCGACCTCGTGATAGTGGATAAGACAGACCGCTGACGCTTCGGCCAGGCGCTCACTCGGGGTCGCTGTGGATTTGCCGGTGGTCATATCCGACTTCGTCGCGATAGATCTCCTCCATGGCCAACGAGAGCGCCTTGCGCCCTGACATCTTGGCAATCTCAGTGGCCGATTGCAAGGCGATTGCCCGGTCCCTCTGGCCGCGCATCATGTCGTTGATATCGCGGGCGCGCTCGGAGGCGATGGCGCAGAGCAAGAACTTGTCGTTGTCCGCCTTGTCCATCAACTTGTCGATCGGGGGTTGCATAAGTGACATGCGTCTCAAACCTGTGCTTTCTGTATTGCTCGTCAGATGCTGTATCAGCAAGGTACCAATCAATTAGATACAAATCAGTTAGATACAGTATCGCGTTTTGCCTGGATGAATTGCAACAATTGAGCGGCCGCTGCATCCAAATCGTCATTAACCACGACAAAGTCATAGTCTGGGATGCGCTCCATCTCACGTTGTGCGGTCTCAAGGCGCCGCGCGATCTCTTGGGGATGGTCGCTGTCCCGGCCGACCAGCCTTTGTTGCAAGGTCTTTAAATCTGGCGGGGCGATAAAGACCAAGACCGCAGAGGGGTCTTGGGCCCTGACCTGCGCCGCCCCTTGCGTATCAATCTCTAAGACGACGTCTTGACCGGCTTGGCGATGACGCTCGACCTCGCTTTTGAGCGTGCCATAATAGGCGCTATGAACACGCGCCCACTCCAGAAAGCCGCCGCTTTCAATCAGGTCTATGAATTCTTTTTCAGAGAGGAAGTAATATTCAGTCCCTTCCCTCTCCCCCTTACGCGGTTTCCGAGTTGTGGCTGAGACTGTCAATGCAATATCATCCAACTCCGGAAGTACCTTTGCCAGTAAGGTGCCCTTGCCAGCACCCGATGGCCCGGAAACTATAAACAGCTCTCCGGTCATAGGCATCGGCTAACTCAAACGTTCTATCAAAGCAGCCCTCTGCTTGTCCCCCAGCCCTTTGACGCGACGCGTCTCAGAGATACCCAACTCATCCAGCAGCTTTAAGGCCTTGGCCTTGCCATAACCGGGCAACGACTCAATCAGGTTGACCACCTTGATCTTGTCGATTACCGGATCGTCCTTCTCCATCAAAATATCAGTGATCTTCTTCTCACCGTTCTTGATCTCATTGCGCAATGCCGCGCGGGCGCTACGTGCTTGCTTTGCCTTCTCAAGTGCTTCAGCTCGTGCTTCAGGTGATAGTTGGGGTAATGGCATGTTTTCTCCTTTTCTGAAAAGCTTCTCAAAAATTATATGTGTATAGCTGGCGATATTCAAGCATCAAGTCACTGAACAGGCAAAACAGTAAAAAAGCAACACGTAAAAACCCTAATTTCGGGCCGCTTGCCGATACTGCTGGCCGGGTGGTTTGACAAGCTTGGGCAACAACGGTTTTTCATTGCCCCAGCGCGTATTGATAGAAAGGGACGACGGCGATCGTGCCTTCGCTGTAGCGCAGTGTCTGCGCCTCGTCTTCGAGCGTCAGGACCGTCGCTGACTGGCAGCCGGTCTCGTCCATCGCCCTGCGTAAAGCGCGGGTCTCGCGGGCCAGGCTCTGCTCGTTTTGGACTGATACGCAGGCTTGGTAGAGTTGAAAACCTGTTTGATTCAAGGCATCGCCGACGATAAAGTCGACTTCGAGGTTGTCTTTGGTCTTGTACGAGTTGATAAAACGCCCACGGCGATGAAGGTTGGCACGACGAAGCTCTAGGTAGGTGGCACATTCAAACAACTGGCCCATGTCCTCGCTGGTGGCCGACGCGTTGGCGCAGGCCAGGCCAGGGTCGATCGCATAGACCTTGGCCGAGACCTTTGGGTCATCGGCCAGCGCCCGCGAGAGGGGCAGAACACTTGCGAGGAGAAAAGCGTCTTCGTAATAAGTGAGCGCTTCAGAAAGGCTGTTTCGGCTGGTCTTTAACCCTAACGACCTCAGACGATCCTCAGATTTACGCAGCGAGAGCACCCGTCCGTTATAGGCCAGCGCCTGTTTGGCAAAGGCCACGACAGCCTGCGGGTTACTGAGGTTGTGGCGCTCGATGACATCACGCGCCACAACCTGCTGGGCGTAGAGCTGCAGTAAACCGGTCGCCCGGTCATCCGGCTCATCTTGCACGGCGGGAAACCCACCGCGTAAAAGATAGTTTTTCAGTTGCTGTTTGAGGGCCAAGTGCTGATATGAGGTGAGCGGCGAGGCGGGTGGCGAGGCGAGCGCGTTGGCCTCCAGCGGGCTGGCCTCCAGCGGGCTGGCCTCCAGCAGGGCGCCTTCATGGTAACGGACATACTCTCTGAACCCGAAAGGGAGCAGCTCACTGGTCAGCGACCTTCCTCTGAACTCGGTGGCTACGTCAGCGGATAAGATCTTTGCAGAGGAACCTGTCACATAGAGTGTGACCTTCTCTGTATCAACGACACGTCGCAGCCAGATTCCCCAATCCGGCACCTCTTGAACCTCGTCAAAAAACAAGTACGCACCGTCAGTCTTAGCGCGTGGGTTCAATTCGTAAAAAGCCTCTAGCACCTGATTGCCCAAGCCTTGTTCAAATGGCCGGAGGCGTTCATCTTCAAAGTTGAAATAGAGGATGTCTTGTTTTTGAACACCCTGCTGCAGCAGCATTTGGATCTCTTGCAGCAAACGATAGGTCTTACCGCTCCGGCGCATACCCACCACAACATTGACCAAGTTGCCGGCTTTTGGCGCATACGCTTTGCCAAGGTCCAAGTCGCGCGCAAATATCGGCAAGTACGGCTCCAGAGAAAAATCGATGATCTTCTGCCGTATCAGGCTATTTTTGCTTTCAGCCATATCTGACCATCCTGCTTGGTTTGCGGATACTGCCTAACTAAACTTACCGGCATTTGTTTAATAAAGAGCTCATAGGTGCATTATAGCAAACCTGGCTTTTGTTCAGAGCCAGAATAGTATTTTCTGGCTTTCGTTGCGTGCCAGTTTGCTTCTTTGTCAGTAACCAGGTCTGGTCGGCGCCGTTGTTGTTTGGCCAGATGATCACAGGGGTACCTAGGGTCTTGGAGGCTCCGGAGGCATCGGGGAGCTGCCGCGAGCTGGGTTGGTAAAAGCTGTAGGTGCCGTTGGCGTTCTTTTGGATATCCCATTGTTGGTTCAAGTCCGATGTGGGACGGGGAACTGTCCCCTGTCCCACGTTGTTGGCGGGCTAGGTCAGGCTGCGGCTGCCGGGGGCGGTGATGGGTTGGCCGGACTGGCAGAGTTGGCAGTCGGCGGCCTCCCAGGAGGGGGTGGCGATGGCGGCCAGGGGGTAGAAGGGCTGGTCGAAGCGTTTTTCGCCGCCTCGGTCGGCCAGCGCCACGACCGCACAGACCTCGGCGCCGGCAGCCTGGATGAGATCGATCAGCTCGCGCACCGAGCCGCCGGTCGTGACGACGTCTTCGGCCACCAGCACGCGCGCCCCCGGGGGGACCTGGAAGTCGCGGCGCAGGCTCATCTGGCCGTCTTTGCGCTCACTGAAGACGAATGGCAGATCGAGCACCGAGGCCACGGCAAAGCCGAAGAGGATGCCACCGATGGCCGGTGCGGCCACCAGGTCGGTCTTTAGCCCGGCAGGCAGGCCGGCCACAGCGGCCTCGGCCAGGCGCATGGTCAGGCGCGGCTGCTCTAAGACGCGGGCGCACTGGATATAGGTGTCAGAATGCCGCCCGCTGGTCAGTTGAAAATGCCCATGGCGGACGGCCCCGGTGTCTTGAAAGGCCCGAAGCACTTCTTGGGCATCCATCACACTGGACTGTCCGGCAGGGTTCTTTTGCTGCGCGTTTGTTTCTGGCTGGGCGGATCCTGAGTGGCCATTGTGGTTTTTTTGTCCAGCGCCGCTTTGCGGCTGCGCTCCCTCTGTGTCTAGCATTTTCTGCACCTTTCTGCTGATTGCCCGGAGCCACTGAGCGGCCGAGGTGTCATAACTGCCCGGCCGACACCGGTGCTTTTCTCCCCGGTGGCTTTATTGGCCATCGTTTAGGCCTCGTCTTCAAGTTCGCGTAGTATCTCCCGATAGGCCGCCAGCGGGTCGGGGGCGTTGGTGATCGGGCGCCCGATGACGAGCCGCGTGGCGCCAGCGGCCAGCGCCGCAGCGGGGGTGGCCACCCGGCTCTGGTCGTCCAGGGCGGCTCCGCGCGGCCGTACTCCGGGTGTTACGACCTCGGCCGCCGGCCCCAGCAGCGCGGCGCAGTCAGCGGCCTCAAGGGGAGAAGCGACCACCCCACTCAGCCCGGCCCCTTTGGCCAGCCCGGCCAGGCGGATGGCCTGCTGGGCGGGGGTGTCCGCGACACCGGCCGCGTTCAAGGCGGCGGCGTCTAAAGAGGTCAGCACCGTGATGGCCAGGCTGATGGGGGCCTGCCCGGGCAGGGCCGCCGACTCGATGCCCTCAAGTGCCGCGACGAGCATCTCGAGGCCGCCGCTGGCATGGACGGTCAGCATGTCGGCGCCGGCGCGCACCAGGCTGGCTGCCGCTCCGCGTACCTGGTGCGGGATATCGTGCAGTTTGAGGTCGACGAAAACCTGGTAGCCCAGCTCTTTGAGGGCGGCCACGACGGTCGGCCCCTGGGCATAGTAGAGCGTCATGCCGACCTTCAGCCAGCGCGCCTCGCCGGACAGGCGCCGGGCTAGGCCCAAGGCCTCGTCGGGCGCGCAGTCCAGGGCTACGATAATGCGGTCACG
>WRFC01000053.1 GCA_009779015.1 Coriobacteriia bacterium
CCTCATTCCACAGACTTTGCGTTGCCAGAGGTCAGAAAGTCGTGGTGGCAATGAGAGCTCGTTCCAGATTGAAAGCAGGGTCGTTTGATCAAGGTAGGTATCGATATCCTCAATGCTACCTTCCTGCAAGACCATCTGATATACAAGATGCAACGATGAGCGGTGTGCAAGGTTGAACCAGCGGTCAGGCCCCCAATAGATGGAATGCGGAAGCCTGATAACACCGCTATCTGGGCCATGTAGATCAGTTAGGCTTTCTGGTGCAAAGTAGGGTTTTGTTTCTCCAAAACTAGCCTTGGGATATACATGAGGATCAACATAGGAAACCCATCCACCGTCAATAGCTTGTAAGGTGGCGCGCTTAATTGATGGATGTTGTGTTTTAGTAGTCATGTGAGTATTCTCTGAGACGGGCAGGGATCCTTCTCAAATCGCTTTTCGTCATAAAAAAATTGGCTGGGGCAACAGGATTCGAACCTATATAGCTGGCACCAAAAACCAGAGTCCTGCCATTGGACGATGCCCCAGTACTGTTTGGCCGGCCAACTAGCCGGCTTATCCAGTCTACAACATGATGATGGCCAGTCATGCAAAACCGGATAAATAGCCCGAAAAAGTAGTTTATTCCAAGAAGGCCTCGATGTCGAGTTCCATCGCGGCCACATTATCGTACATCTCTTTGGCAAACTTGCGCGAGATGCGGCCTTCGCGGACGGCCTCGCTGATGCCCTCGCGCTCCCATTCGAGGGCGCGGGCGGTCACGCGCATGCGCAGCTCTTCGCGGTCCGCCGGGTTTTGGACGGCCGGCGGAAACATCGTCGTCCGCGACCGGCGCTGCTGATAGCGGTCCAAGCGGCGGCTAAAATCGGTTATGAACTCGTCAATCAAGTCTGGGGAGAAGGCCGGCTCTGCTGCCTCATCGCAACAGGCCTGCAGCTCTTTGAGTTTTTGCAACACGAAAACGGTGTTCTCGTGCTGCAGGCCGAGGATATCGATACGCGCTTTTTCGACCAGCTCGGGATTGGCCCTTGGACTTGGCTGCCCTGCTATTTGCGACCGCATCGACCGCCTGCGCCAAAACATGTAAAGCCGAAAGCGGTCGCGCAGCGAACGCAGCCCTTCGAGGACAGTCGAACGATGCTCGAGGCGCGCCAATTGGCGGGTGATCTGGCTTAAAAAGGTCATGCCTAAGAGCACATGGATGCGCTTCTCATCAATCAGCTCTAATGTCCGCTGGCGCTCCCAGACCACGATTTGCGAGCGCAGGTGAAACTCTTCGGAGTCACCGATACCCTCGGCGCTGAGCACCCTTCTGATTCGCTCATAGTAGTGGCGCGTGACTTCGCCGGTCACAAAGGCCTCTGAGGGCTTGCTGTTCTGGACGAGTTTTTGGATTACTGCGCGCAGGATGGCCGCCTTGGCCTTGGCTTGCTCGCCCGGCAGCGCGCCATCGTCTTTGTGGGGAGAAAGCAGTGGGATGGCGATACTCGTGGTCAAAAGCGAGAGCAAGATGACTCCGGCGGCCACGAAGAGGATGATGTCGCGGCCGGGGAAGTCGCTGCCGTCGTTGAGCGTAAAGGGGATGGCAAAGAGCAAGGCCAAGGTGATGGCGCCTTTGGCGCCGGCAATGCTGAGCAGCGCCGCATCGCGCAGATGGAGGCGCCAATAATGCGGGTCGGAGCGCGCCTGGACCTTCTCGGCCTGAAGCATTTGGCGTTTCATTTGGCGGCGTTTTTCGCGCAGCGCATGATAATCGGGGTGCCCATGCCCGTCGCGGCCATGCCCGTCCTGCCCAGGCACTGGGCCGGCGGCCTCGCCCGTCGGCACCCCGCCCGTCGGCACCGAGCCCGCCGGCACCGAGCCGGTTTGCCCCGGGCCGGGTCCGCCCGCCGGCACCTGGCTCTCCCAGGCCGGGCGCGTCAACGCCTGCCCTGCCTGCCCCGCTTGCGGGGGCGCCGCCGTGTTCGCAAAAGCGCTCTTCTCCAGATTTTCATCTAGGCTTTCATCGTGCGGCCTAAAGCCGATCGTAAAGGCTGGGTTGTCTGAGGCGTCTTCGTCATCGTTGGGCAAGGCCGTCATGACGGCGCTTTGCTCGGGGTCGTCGTGGCCGGCCATCAAGACGTGGCCGCCCGAGAGGTTGACGTTGCGGTTCATGATGAAGACCCAGATGAAGCGCAAGAGCAGGATGATCAGGAGGATCAGGACCATCACGGCGAAGAGGAAGAAGTGGCTGGCGTCGGGGTGCTCGACGATGATGTTTGAGATGCGGGGCAGCTGCGTGCCCAGCATTAAGAAGACCAGGCCCTTGACCGTGAACGAGATGACCGACCAGACGCTGGACGAGACGATGTTTTGGCGCGCCGTGTTGGGCGAGTGGATGCGCGGCGAGTAGGAGTAGGTGATGCCGGCCGCCACCACGGCGATGATGCTGCTGACATGGAGGAGCTCGGCCACCAAGAAGACCAGGCAGGGGGTGATGATCTCGAAGAGCACGTAAAAGGTCGAGCTTTGGATGCCGGCCGCTGTGATTGCCCGGACCACCAGGTAGCGCAAAAGCATCAGGACCACGCCGACCGCGATGCCGCCGACGAACATCATGACGAACGAGACTTCGGCGCTAAAAAGGGAGAAGGTCGAGGTCATGACGGCGGCCAAGGCGAACTGGAACGAGACGATGGAGGCCGCGTCATTGAGCAGCGACTCGCCTTTTAAGAGCTCGTCTTGCTCACCGCTGATGTTTGTGCTGTCTTTCATGGCGATGATGGCCACGGCATCGGTGGGCGC
Source organism: Coriobacteriia bacterium (assembly GCA_009779015.1). Lineage (GTDB taxonomy): Bacteria > Actinomycetota > Coriobacteriia > Coriobacteriales > UBA8131 > WRFC01. Next base: position 2,785 of record WRFC01000053.1, read on the forward strand.
CAGCGCGGCGGCAAAGGCAAAGGCCGCAGCCAGCGGGATCGAGGGCACCAGCCAGTGCGTGGCAAAGCCAACGACCAGGCAGGTGGCAAAGACGAGCCCGATGGCCAGCGAGAGGATGGGGCGGCGGAGCCGCCAAAGCTGGGGCTTATCGGCCTTCTTGGCCTCGTCAAAAAGCAGCGGCGCGATAAAGAGGATCAAAAAAAGCTCGGGGTCGAGCTGGGGGGCGGGGATATCGGTAGAGATGGCGTTGATGACGAGTGCGATGACGACGCCGAGCACGATTTGCACGAGCGGCGTTGAGACCCGGGGGAAGCGTTGACTGATGAGGTTTGATAACAGGACAGCAGCCAACAATACTAGTATGTACTCAAAGGCATGCATTAATTTATGGTAACAGACTAGTAAGCAGAGATAGCTGGCTGGGTCGGATTCGGGGACTTACTGTTAAACTGGTGAGAGGTTAATTAAGGAGAGCCGATGAGTTTTTCGACGTTGATTATGGCTGCCGGCGAAGGCAAGCGGATGCACTCAAAGCAGGCCAAAGTCTGCCACGAGCTGCTGGGCCGGCCGCTCATCCGTTGGATTATCAATGCTGCCCAGGCGGCCGGGTCCGAGCAGGTGATCACGGTTGTCGGGCAAGGGCGCGAGCAGGTGGCGCCGCTGGTAGAGGACACTGTGGTGGTTGTGCAAGAGGAGCCGTTGGGCACCGGGCATGCTGTGATGTCGGCGCGTGGCGAGCTGGAGCGTTTGGCTGCGGCCGGGGCTGGGGGCGCCGGGGCCGGTGCCGCCGGGGCCGCCGTGGCCGGGGGCGCCGGGGCCGGGGGCGCCGGTGCCGCCGGGGCCGCCGTGGCCGGGGGCGCCGGGGGCGGGGGCGCCGTGGCCGGGGCCGCCGTGCCAACCGCATCCGTCGCCGCAACGCTCCCTGACGCCCCGCCCTTCTCCCCCTTAAGCTCGCTGGTCGTGCTGAACGGCGATACGCCGCTGATCAGCCCCCAGACCATCGCCGCCCTCGTGCAGACGCAGCAGCAGCAGGCGGCCGCAGTTTGCCTGCTTGCGCATAACGCCGATGACCCCGGCGGCTACGGCCGGGTCATCGTTGATGACCAGGGCGGGTTCTTGCGTGTCGTCGAAGACAAAGACGCCAGCCCGGACGAGAAATGCGTGAGGCTTTGCAACAGCGGTGCCTACTGCTTTGACCTGCCGCTTCTGCTCGCCAGCCTCGAGCACCTGAATAACAATAACGCGCAGCATGAATATTACCTGACGCAGGTCCTGGAGCTTTTTGTGCAAGGCGGACAGCGTGTGGCCGTCCAGGTCGTGGACGAGGCCGAAGCGCAGGGCGTAAACGACCGCAAGCAGCTGGCCGAGGCGACGCGCACCATGCAGGGGCGCATCAACGACGCCTGGATGCTGGCCGGCGTGACGATGCTTGACCCGCGCGCGGTCTGGATCGGCCCGGACGTCGAGCTAGAGCAAGACGTCGAGCTCTTGCCCCAGACCCTGCTGAGCGGGCGAACGCAGGTCGGCCGAGGCAGCGTGATCGGCCCAAACACGCGCATCACCGACTCGCGCATCGGGCGCGATTGCCTGGTCGACGAAAGCATCCTCATCTCTTGCGAGCTCGAAGACCAGGTCAAGTGCGGCCCGCGGGCTTTTCTCCGCGCTGGCACGCTCTTAAAAAACGGGGCAAAGGCCGGCACCCATGTCGAGATCAAGAACTCGACGATCGGCGCAGGCAGCAAGGTGCCGCACTTGAGCTACCTTGGCGACGCCACGGTCGGGCGCGATGTGAATATCGGGGCGGGCACGATCACCTGCAATTACGATGGCCAGGAGAAGAACCCGACGATCATCGGCGATCGCGCCTTTATCGGCTCGAACACGATGTTCGTGGCCCCCGTGCAAGTCGGCGCCGACACGGTCACGGGCGCCGGCAGCACGATTACCAGGAATGTGCCGGACGGGGCGCTTGGCCTTGAGCGCTCCGAGCAAAAAACGATTATGGATTGGGCAGAAAAACACCGCAAAGGAAAGCAGGGACAGCGCGATGGCGAATAGGATGGTCACAAAGGCGGCGCCGGATACGGCGGCACCGATGGCGGCACCGATGGGGGCACCGATGGCGACAAAGGCGGCAAAGGCGGCAAAGGCGGCAAAGGCGGCGACCAATAATGCAGCAAAGTGACGAAGAAAAGAAGTCCAAGACGGTTGCAATGAATAAGACGCTGAAGCTCTACAGCGGCCGCTCGAACCTGCCTTTGGCCACGAAGATCGCCGAGCACGTGGGGGTCGAGCTGGGCGTAATGAAGCTCGAGACCTTTGCCAATGGCGAGATCTATGCCCGCTACCTTGAGAGCGTGCGCGGCTGCGATGTCTTTATCATCCAGTCGGTGGCCGGCGGCGTCAAAGGCCCGGGCAGCGCCAAAGATGCTTTCAGCGTCAACGATGCCCTGATGGAGCTGCTGATTATGGCCGATGCCGCCAAGCGTGCGTCGGCGCGCACGGTCACAGCCGTGATCACCCACTACGGGTACTCGCGGCAGGACAAGAAATCGGCCTCGCGCGAGCCAATCACCGCCAAGATGGTCGCCAACCTTTTGACCGTGGCCGGCATCGACCGCACGATCGCCATCGACCTCCATCAGGGGCAGATCCAGGGCTTTTTTGACACCCCGGTCAACCATCTGACGGCCCTGCCGATCTTTGCCGAGTACTTTTTAGAGAAGAGACTCGAGAACGTCTGTGTCGTCTCGCCGGACGTCGGGCGCGCCAAAGCGGCCAAGAAGCTGGCCGACCTGCTGGATGCAGAATTAGCAGTCATGCATAAATTGCGGCCCGCCCATAACGTTGCCGAGATCACCGACGTGATCGGCGATGTCGTGGGCAAGACCTGCATCATCAACGACGACATGATCGATACGGCCGGCTCGGTGATCGGCGGCATTCTGGCGCTGCAAAAGAAGGGTGCCGGGAGGATCTTTATCTGTGCGACGCACGGGATCTTCTCGGGAAAGGCATTTGCCGGACTTGATGCCGCCGAGGTCGAAGAGGTCGTGGTCTGCGACACCGTGCCGATGCCCACCGAGCGCCCCGAGAAGATCAAGGTGATCAGCGTGGCACCGCTTTTGGCGCGGGCGATCGAGAACGTCTTTAACGAGGCCTCGGTGTCCGAGTTCTTTGACCCGGACTTTCAGATTTAAGTGGGCGGCTACGGCAAGCGGGGCGCTGAATGAGTGAAATCTACCCGCAGCTGATCGTCGGGCTCGGAAACCCCGGCGGTGAGTATAAAGACACGCC
>WRFC01000054.1 GCA_009779015.1 Coriobacteriia bacterium
GACGCCCTGGCTGCCCTGGGGCCGGCGGCGGCCCCGTCTCTTCTCCGCCTAAAAAACGAGAGCGCAGACAATGTTGTGGCTGCCGATGCCCAAAGCCGCCTGAATGCGCTGGCCGATGAGCGCAATGGGGCAAACGCGCGCCCCTGGTATGCGTTCAGCCTGAACGAGCTGAAGGTCTGGGGTGTTGGCACGGGCAAGTGAGAAGTGCCAGAATGGTGCCATAGTGCAAACGCGGGTGGAGTGAAGGAACGCAAAATGACTATCAGGCGGCGCTTGTTCATCTCGAATATCTTGATGTATGTGATACCGATTCTGTTGATTATCGTGGCCGGCGTTCTGACCTTTGTGGTCTACTCTAGCATTTTTGGGTTTCCGGCCGCGCCCGTGAATTACGAGCGGCGTGGCAACTTTTTGGCGCCAGTGCTCAGTTTTTCGGTGATTTTGCTGGTCATGCTGGGGACCAGCATGTTCTTGACGCGGCGGGTGATCAAGAGCATTGTGACGCCGCTTGACGTCTTGGCCAAGGGCGTGCAGCAGATCAGGGACGGCAACCTCAGCTATCGCATCGAGTATGTCGGCAACGACGAGTTTGCCCCGGTCTGCGCGGACTTTAACGAGATGGCCGAGCGCCTGAACAGCATGGTCGACGCCCGCCAGAAAGAGAGCCGCAACCGCCAAGAGCTGATCGCCGGCATCTCGCACGACCTGCGCACGCCCCTGACATCGCTTGTGGCCTATGTCGAAGGCCTAGAGAAGGGCGTGGCGCTGACGCCGGAGGCCGAGGCCAAGTACCTGCAGACGATCAAGGCCAAATCGAGCGACCTCGAGCACATCATCAACCAGCTGTTCTTGTTTTCTAAGATGGATATCGGCGAGTTTCCGCTGCATATCGAGAAGATCGATGTCTTCTCTGATTTGCGTGGCTTTGTGGCTGAGAACGCGATGGAGTACCGCGATAAAGGGTTGCAGGTGGGCTTTGTCGAGGAGGGCGGTGGCGGCGAGGTCGGTGATGGCGGCGGGGGCGGGGCTGTCGGGGCTGCCCGTCTCGCCTATGCCGACATCGATGTCACGCAGTTTCATAACGTCATCTATAACGTCTTGGAGAACAGCCTTAAGTATAAGACCGATGCTGACGCTCGGGCGACGATTTACTGTGGCGTGGAGGCGGGGGAGCCGGGCATTGTGGTGCGGATTGCCGATAATGGGCCGGGCGTTGACCCCGAGACCCTGGCCAACCTCTTTGAGATCTTCTATCGCGGCGACAGCGCCCGCAACGACCCGCATCAGGGCAGCGGCATCGGCCTGGCCATTGCCCGCAAGACGATCGAGCGTTTTGGCGGTACGATCGAGGCCGAGAATGTCGCAGGGGGCGACGGCGCGGGCGGCGCGGGCGACGGCGGGGGCGGGCGTGGCGACGGCGCGGGCGGCGCGGCCGGCGGTGGCGGCCTGGCGATAACCATCAGACTTCCGGAGAAGCACGATGACTGACGCGAAAAAGATACTGATCGTTGAGGATGACGTCTCGATCGCCGAGATCGAGCGCGACTTTCTAGAGATCAACGGCTATGTGGTAACGCTTTGCGCCGATGGGCGTGAGGGCTATGAGCTGGCCTTGAGCAATCAGTTTGACCTGGTCATCCTCGACCTTATGCTGCCCGGGATGAGCGGCTACGAGATCTGCCGGGGCATTAGGGGCAAGACCCCGGTGCCGATCATCATGGTCACCGCCCGCAGCGAGGACGCTGACAAGATCCGCGGCCTGGGGCTGGGTGCCGACGACTACATCTCTAAGCCCTTCTCACCGACCGAGCTGGTGGCGCGTGTGAAGGCCCACCTGGCCCAGTACGAGCGCCTGACCGCTGGGGCTGGGGTTGGGGTCGGGTCTGGGGCTGGGGCTGACGCTGGGGCGGTGCCTGCGGCTGGGGCTGAGGCCTGGGCTGCTGGGGCTGAGGCTGCCGCTGGCGTTTTGGCTGCGGCCGACACCGGAGCCAGGGGCGGAGCGCGGGTCGCGTGGGCGGGCGCGGCCGAAGAGCTGAGCATCGGCAACATCCGTGTCGACCGGCGCACGCAGCGCGTCTACGTCAGCGGCCAAGAGGTGGAATGCAAGCACAAAGAGTACGAGCTACTGGTCTTTCTGATGTCCAACCCCGATGCCGTTTTTAGCAAAGAGCGCCTCTACGAGCGCATCTGGGGCATGGACGCCCTGGGCGACCTAAAGACCGTGGCCGTGCACGTGAACCGCCTACGCGAGAAGATCGAGCGCGACCCCCAAACCCCCGAACACATCCAAACCGTCTGGGGCGCCGGCTATAGGTTCAGGGTTTAACGGCAAGCTGACCACAGGGTGGTTCCACTGCCTCAAAGAGCTCAAGCAATAATGGTCGACGGGCTGGCGCGATCTTTGACCCGTTATATGAAGATGCAGGTGCTCCGCCTGTATCTTTTTACTTATCCGTCCTTGCCATCCCGTGCCGTAAAAACCCGCTCACTTTTTCTATTTGCCTAAAACTGAGGTAAAAGCAGATTTTCAGTCAGATATGTCCAAAAAATCAAAGATCCCTTTCGTTTGAAAGCGCATACTCAGCGATGGGTAAAACCCTTATGATAGAAAAGGAATTTAGGCTATGTTAAGGGGATGAAGTGACCGTAAGCCATAATGAGATCAGCTTTGTATTCATGGATGAATCAGGCAATAAGGAGAATGACAGGTTTTTCGTCTGTGGGTTTCTAGAGGTAGTCTCACCTTTCGTTTTTCATAGGAATCTATTCAGAATATACGACCAAGTTTATCAGATGGTTCAGAGGAACCGGATTGAGCGTTCCAGCAATTACAAGCAATCATTAGACGTTGATGGTCTTTATAACCTTGCACGAAAGCAGTCCATGTTTGAACTGAAATTTGAGAAAGTGACACTAGAGACCGTAAGCTACTATAAAGATATACTCAAGGCCTTAGCGAGCAAATGTGATTTTCGATTTAAGGCTGTAGTTCTAGATCGCGACACGTCTGACAGTCGGAACCATAGCACCGAAACACTTTATAAATCCCTTTGCCACTGCTATTTTGACTATTGCCAAAACAGGCAGTGTATCTTTGTGCCTGATCAATTTGATCCGAAGTTCGACTGGGAGCAGATAATTGACAGGCCCCAGAAAGTAATTAGCGTGCTACCCGCCATGTCGCATGGGTTTATCCCATTGCAAATAGTCGATTTGCTTACAGGCATTGTGCGCCTTGGCCTTGAAGTGAAGACGGGTACTAAGCCAGAGCTTGGGAGAAACGACAGTACCAGGATCGATTTAGTGAAATGCTTTGAAGAAGTTTTTAGTATTAAGATTGACAGGGTGTCTGACACGTCTCGTGATGTTAGAAACTACCTCGGCATATGGACGCTTGACCCAAATAAAATAAGGCCGCGGCATGCACACTAATGCAACCCCGGCCTTCTGCAGCTCAATAGTAACACGATAAGTAGCAAGTATTGAAAATTGTTACCGGATTTCTTGACCTGTATCAAACCCGGAAGGCTTGGGTCAGTCTGTTTGTTTAACTATGGTTTACCTTCTTTTTAATTAAGGCAAGGCGGGCAGTTTACCTTTGGGTGTCATGCTGGTTAGGGTCGGTTGCACCAGAAATGGGTGTAGTTTGGCGCGGCCTGGCCGGGAGCATGGCGATGAGGAAAACCGAGGGAAGCAGGAGTTGGCCGATGTCTAAACTGCAGCTGACAGATATTTGCAAGACTTACCGGAGCGGGGATATCGTGGAGGCGCTGAAGGGCGTTTCGGTGGAGTTTAGGGAGAGCGAGTTTGTGGCGGTCCTTGGGCCCTCCGGCTGCGGCAAGACGACTTTTTTGAACATCATCGGCGGGCTTGACCACTATGATTCGGGCGACCTGGCGCTGGGCGGGATGTCGACCAAGCACTTCAAGTCGGCGGACTGGGACGCCTACCGCAACTGCTCGATCGGCTTTGTCTTTCAGAACTACAACTTGATCGGGCACCAGCGGGTGCTGCAGAATGTTGAACTGGCGCTGACGCTTTCGGGCGTCTCGGCCTCGGAGCGACGGCGCCGGGCGACGGAGGCCTTGGAGGCGGTGGGGCTGGCCGACCAGCTGAAGAAGAAGCCCAACCAGCTGTCTGGTGGCCAGATGCAGCGCGTGGCCATTGCCCGGGCGCTGGTCAACAACCCGGACATCATTTTGGCCGACGAGCCGACCGGATCGCTGGACAGTCACACGAGCATCCAGGTCATGGGCATTTTGAAGGAGATCGCCAAGACCAAGCTCGTGATCATGGTCACGCACAACGGCGACCTGGCCGAAGAGTATGCGACCCGCATCATCCGGCTTTTGGACGGCGAGCTGATCTCGGACTCTAACCCGTTGTTCAATGATGAGGGCGTCGGCAGGCTGGCGGTAGATGCGGTGCCAGCGCCAGCTGCTGGGCCAACGACAAAGCGGGCGGCGCGCAAAGCGGCCAAGCGGGGGTCGGCTGAAAACCCGGCCGGCCTAGCCGCTCCGACCGCCCCGACCGGCCCGCGGCTGATCAAGACGTCGATGTCGATGATCACGGCGACCGGCCTGTCCCTGAAGAACCTGCTGACCAAGAAGGGGAGGACGTTTACAACGGCCTTTGCGGGCAGCATCGGTATCATCGGCGTTGCCCTGGTACTGGCGTTGTCCACGGGTTTATCCGCCTATATGAGTAAGATGCAGTCGGATACGCTTTCGGGGTACCCGATTACGGTGACTGAGACGCCGATGGACGTGCAGTCGTTTGGGCAGGGCGGCGGTGGCGGTGGCACGGGCGGCGGTGGGGTGCTGAACTCCAGCGCCGACGACGCGCAGAAGTTTCCGAGCGACGACGTGCTCTACCGTTTTGACAGTGCGGCCAACACCACGCAGCACACCAATGTCTTGACCCAGGATTATTTGAACTACGTGGCCAATATCAGCACGGCGCTGCCAAATGCGGTCAATGCCGTGTCGTATACGCGGCCAGTGGACATGAACGTCTTGGCCAAGGGTGCCGACACGGTGGTCAAGTTCGACACCTCTGCCGACTCGGGCGGGGGTGGCCTGAGCTCGATGTTTGGTGACAGCAGCCTTTATTGGTCGGAGATGCCGAACAGCCCCGATTTTATCCTCTCGGTCTATGACCTGATTGGCCAGGGCAGCCGCCTGCCCACGGCCAAGAACGAGGTGGCGCTCGTGGTGGACGACCAGAACCGTCTGGACGAGAAGTTCTTTGAGAAGCTGGGCATTCCTCAGGGCGACAGCAGCTATACCCTGGAGGATTTTATTGGCAAGACGATTCTGACCGTGGTGCCTAACGACGAGTTTTACACGGTCGATGCCAACGGGCTGTATACGCCGGCGTCGGCCTCGCAATACGATGCGCTGTATAACAGCAGCGAGGCTGTGCCGCTCACGATCACGGGCATTCTGCGCATCAAGCCGGGCGCCTCGACCGACATGGGCTATCTTTCCGAAGGCATTGTCTACACCACGGCCCTGACCGATTATGTGGAGCAGACCGCGCAGGCCTCCGCGATTGCCCAGGCCCAGGCGGCCTCGACGAACGACGTTTTGACCGGCGCACCATTTGTCAGCGACGCCCTGCGGACGCAGCAGCTGCAGTCGCTGGGGGCCGACTCGACGCCCACGGGGATCAGCATTTATCCCAAGGATTTTGCTGGAAAGGACGAGATCAAGACTTACCTGGATGCTTACAACACGGGCAAAGCGGCCGCTGACCAGGTGATTTATAGTGACATCTCAGAGACTATCGGCACGGCGATCTCGACCATGTTGAATACCGTGACCTTTGTGTTGATCGGCTTTGCCGCGATTTCGCTGATCGTCTCGACCATCATGATCGCCATCATCACCTATGTCTCGGTGCTCGAGCGCACCAAAGAGATCGGCATCCTGCGCAGCCTGGGCGCGCGCAAGAAGGA
>WRFC01000055.1 GCA_009779015.1 Coriobacteriia bacterium
AGTACTGCTTAATCTCCTTGCGTGGCAGTTTGCAGCTTCTTTGACTTGGCAGCAGCGGCATCTGTGGCGGTCGCCTCTTGGCGACGGGCACGAGAAGTAAGCGACAAAACGCTGATAGACAGAAGGCCAGCAATCACGCCGACAACCATGATCAGAACCGAGACGCCAAAGGCGAGCACTGACACATAAAGGGATGCTTGCAAGAACGAAGACTGTTGTGCGGTAGAACGGGCAGAGTAGGTGGATGCGTCATCCGAAGAGAGCGGGTCGCCCGCCGAGTGGGCCTGGCCATCGGTCGAAGCGGCTGCGGTCACGTCTTTGTTGTAGGTCTTGCCGTCAGACGTGGCAACATTGCCAAGCTGGGCAAAGGTCTTGCCGCCGGTGATGCCCATGGTGTGGTGCTCAATGGCGTTGATCTGGGCAAGTGCCGTGAATGGCCCGGCTACCGATTGGCCGGCCAAAGAGCCAGGGGCGTCAGCCGTGACAGCTGCCACCTTGATGTTTTGGGATTGGAGTTGGAGCGAGGTGAATGTGTAGACAGTAATGCCAAGGCCGATCATGAAAATAGCGATGACTAAAATTGCGATAGCGAATGCCTTAGGTAAACGTAATTTGCTTGCAGGCTGGTCGTTCATGGTCTCTCCTTTGAGATGTTGTACATTCTTGTGAGCTCGGGCGAGAGCCAACGCAAGATTTCCTTGTGCTAGGAACTTTAACACTAAATAAATTAGAAGTAAATAATTCACAAATAAATTAAAGTAACGTTTTCGTACCCGCCCGCGACCGGTATCTGCTCTGCTTAGCGCATCAGGCGCTTAAGGTAACTGTAAAAACGTGAGTGCTTGAGCCTGTCTAAAGTGGCTGCGTTTATCCCGGCCTGAGAAAGCCGGCAGAGGTTGTGATAACGCTCGTCGATCAGCTCTGCGACTGGCGGGTCGGTGCGCCTGATGTGGTCGTGCATCTGCTTGGCCTTGCGCCGCCCGACCTGGCGGTCGGGGTTCTTGATCAGGCAGATCGTATAGTAGTCGAGTAAGAGCTCGGCCAGCTGGTGCTGAAAAAAGCCCTTGCGCGCCGCCTCGATGTGCGGGTGCCCGACCAGGGCCATGTGGATGCAGTTGTAGACCGCTTCGAGGTCGGCCAGGCTCTTTAGCTTGTTTTCGGTGCTCACCGATTGGCCGCTTTGGCCGACCAGGTATTGGTAGAGTATGAGGTCGAGGGGCATGATGCTTTGCACCGCTAAAAAGGGCAGCGTGGCATAGGCGTGGTCCTCGTAAGAGATGTGCTCGGGCAAGACGGCCCCCGACTGGCGGTAGCATTCGGTGCGGTAGCAGATGCCGTGGAAGTTCAAGAGCGGGGCGGCCTGGTCGTAGTGCCGCATCAGCTCGCTGAGGCTGACGTATTGGCCGGGGACCAAGAGGCCGGGGCTCTTCTCCCCATGTTTTTTGGGACGCGGGCGGTCCAGTTTGAACTCTTGGCGATAGTCGTCGCGGGCGTCGATGGTCGAGAAGGCCGTGAGCACGGCGTCGGCCTGGACATCGGCCAGCAGCTGCAAGAAGTTGGGCAGGCTGCCGTTGGCCAGCCAGTCGTCGGCGTCGACCACTTTAAAATAGCGGCCTTGCGCCTCGGCGGCGGCCAGGTTGATGACCGAGCCGTGCCCGCCGTTGGCTTTGCTGATGACGCGCACCGCATCGGGGTAGCGCACGGCAAAGGCCGCCGCCAGCGCGGCCGTGGCGTCGGTTGAGCCATCGTCGACGACCAGCACCTCAAGCCGCCCGAGCTCGGTCTGGCTGAGGCCGCCGAGCAAAGAAAACAGGCAGCGGCCCAGGCAGTCAACAGCGTTGTAGGCAGGCACGGCTATGGTCAGAAGTGGCTCCATGCATACATGATACAATGAAGTCTCGGTCGGCGGTTTATGCAACAAGGACCCCGGAATGCCTGGACCTCGGAATATGAGAAATGGATTTCAAACTTAGTAAGCGTGGCATACTCCTTATAATCTGGGATGTCGTCTTCACCTATCTGGCATTCTTCTTGGCCACTATCCTGACAGCTCAGGGCAGCTGGCTCTTTGTGAACACCGACTGGCTCTTTATCTTTGGCCTGGCGGCCGTTATCAACTGCCTGACCCTGGCCATCTTCAAGCTCTACAACACGCTCTGGGAGTACGCCAGCGTGCGCGAGATGCTTTTGATCTTGGCGGCCAGCACGGTCTCCATCGTGGTCTCGGCGCTCGTCCATTATTTATCCGGAGAAAGGCTGCCCCTTCGCGTCTACCTGGCCACCTGGCTGATGCTGATGATCTTTACGGGCGTGCCGCGGCTCTTTTTTCGGAGCCTGCGCAGCCGCCGGAGCATCATCAGGCTCTCGCCGACGCCGATCGCCCGGCGTAATACACTAGTAGTAGGGGCGGGCGAGACGGGCTCGCTGACCATCAACCGCATGCTCGGCGGCGACTACTCGATGAAGGGCGTGCCGGTGGCTGCCGTGGACGACGACCCGGCCAAGATCGGCATGCGCATCCATGGCATCAAGGTCGTGGGCAACACCGCGATGATACCCGAGCTGGTGCAGGTTTATGCCTTAGAGCAGATCGTCGTGGCCATCCCCTCGGCCACCCCGGCCGAGCGCAAGCGCATCTACGATATCTGCCTAGAGACGAACTGCCGCCTGTTGACGCTGCCCAATGTCCGCGACCTGCGCATGGACGAGCTAGACGGGGTGCGCCTGCGCGAAGTCGACCTGACCGACCTGCTCTCGCGCCCCGAGGTCAAGCTGAACACGCGGACGGTGAGCGGCTATCTGGCCGGCAAGACCGTCTTGATCACCGGCGGCGGCGGCTCTATCGGCTCTGAGCTGGCCCGCCAGGTGGCGTTGATTGCCCCGCTCTGCCTGGTGCTTTTTGACTCTTACGAGAATACGGCCTATGAGCTTCAGCAAGAGTTGATGCGCACTTATCCCGATATTGATGTGCGTGTCGAGATTGGCTCGGTGCGTGACGAGCAGCGCTTAGAGCAGCTGTTTAGGCAGTATCGGCCAGAGGTGGTGTTTCATGCGGCGGCGCATAAGCATGTGCCCTTGATGGAGACAAACCCGCGCGAGGCCGTGCTCAACAACGTCTTTGGCACAATGAACGCGGCGCAGATGGCCGAGCGTTTTGGGGCGCACAGCTTTATTTTTATCTCGACCGATAAGGCTGTGAACCCGTCTTCGGTAATGGGGGCGACCAAGCGGATGTCAGAGATGATCATCCAGCAGATGGCCGAGCGGGCGCTCTCTGATGCCTTGAAAGACGGGGGCACGCACCCGGCGACGACTTTTTGCGCCGTGCGGTTTGGCAACGTGCTGGGCTCTAATGGCTCGGTGCTCTCGCTGTTTAAGAGCCAGATCGCCGAAGGCGGGCCGGTCACGGTCACCGACCCCCAGGTCGAGCGCTATTTTATGACGATCCCCGAGGCCACCCGTCTGGTCATTCAGGCCGGCGCGATGGCCAAGGGCGGCGAGATCTTTATTCTTGAGATGGGCGAGCCGGTGAAGATCGATGACCTGGCGCGCAACCTGATTAGGCTGAACGGCCTGCGGCCGGATATCGACATCCAGGTCGTTTATACCGGGCTGCGGCCGGGCGAGAAGCTTTTTGAAGAGCTTTTGATGGAAGACGAGACGACTGTTGCGACTGCTGTCGGTGGCATTACGGTCTCGACCTGCAAAGCGGTCTCGGAGGTCGAGGTGGCGCAGAAGCTGGCGGCCTTAGCGTGGTGCTTGGACAACAACGCCGACGTCAAGGGCTGCTTGGTCGCGCAGGTGCCGACCTATCGGCCGGGGGCGGCGGGGGCGGCGGGTGCGGCAGGTGCGCCGGGGGCGGCAGGTGCGCCGGGTGCGCCGGGTGCGGCAGGCATGCGGGACACACAAAGATTGTAAATGCAGAGAGGCGGTACTCAGGGGTTTATGGCTTTACGGGCTTTGAATATGAAAAAAGACGTCTTTATTATCAAGAACCTGATTTCTAAGGACTTTAAGGTCAAATACCGGCGGAGCGTGCTGGGGGTGCTCTGGAGCGTGCTCAACCCGCTGCTTATGATGATCGTTTTGGCCGCAGTCTTTACGCATGTCTTCAAGTTTGCGATCGAGAACTTTCCGGTCTATCTGATCTTAGGCCTCACGCTCTTCAACCTGATGGCCAACTCGACCTCGGCCGGGGTCCAGGCGATCACCGGCGCCGCCGGGCTGATCAAGAAGGTGCGCGTCAACAAGCTGGTCTTTCCGATCGAGTCAGTGCTTTTTGAGATGGTCAACTACGCTTTCTCGCTGGTCGCGGTAGTCGCCGTGATGGCATTTTTCAGGATCGCGCCGTCTTGGGATATCCTCTTTTTGCCGCTGCTCTTGATCTACGTCCTAATCTTTTGTACCGGCCTCTGTTTTCTCCTTTCAGCGCTGACTGTGTTCTTTAGAGACGTCATACATCTTTGGGGCGTTGTGATCATCGCCTGGACATACGCGACCCCGTTGTTTTACCCGGCCACCGCCCTGCCCGATCTGATGCAGACGCTGATTCTTTTTAACCCGATGTACCAGTATGTCAATTACCTACGCGACATTGCGATGTGGGGCATAAACCCGGGCTTTGTGGCCAATATCATGTGCTTTGGAATGGCCGCAGTCACCTTTATGGTGGGACTGGTGGTATTCCGGATGACCGAGAGAAGGTTCATCCTCCATGTCTAAAGACGTCTTGCAAAAAGCCTTTGACAGCTCCGTCGAGGACATCATCGTCTTAGAGGATGTCACGATGATCTACAACATGGCCGGCGAACAGTTGCATAGTTTGAAGGAGTACTTTATCAAGCTGATGCGTCGGCAGCTGCTCTTCAAAGAGTTCACGGCGCTCAAGAACATCTCGTTGACCGTTAAAAAAGGCGACGTCATGGGCATCATCGGCGTCAACGGCTCGGGCAAGTCGACGCTCTTAAAGATCATCGCCGGCGTCTTAGAGCCCAGCTCTGGACGCTGCATGACCAAGGGGTCGATCGCCCCGCTGATCGAGCTGGGCGCCGGCTTTGACTTTGAGCTGACCGCCCGCGAGAACATCTACTTAAACGGGTCGCTGCTGGGCTACGACAAAGCCTTTCTGGACAAGAACTTTGACAGCATCGTCGAGTTTGCCGAGCTCAACGAGTTCATGGACCTGCCGATGAAGAACTACTCTTCAGGTATGGTGGCGCGCATCGCCTTCTCAATTGCCACGATCGTCGTGCCCGACGTCTTGATCGTCGATGAGACCCTCTCGGTCGGCGACATGTTCTTTCAAGAGAAATGCGAGACCCGCATCAACAGCCTGATCGACAATGACAACACGACCGTGCTCTTTGTCTCGCACGACGTCTCGCAGGTCGAACGCATCTGCCGCCAAGCGATCTGGATCGACCACGGCGTCGAACGCATGCACGGCCTAGCCGCCGACGTCTGCGAAGCCTACCGCCAAAGCGAAGGCAAGTAACCTTTCGGGGTATTGCCGTTTGAGGCTGCTGCTCTTTTGGTCTTGGCTGCCCTGCGTGGGGGGAGCGGGCGCGCTCTGCGTGGGGCGCGTGGCGCTGCGCGGGTCGCGCCCACGGGCATGCGGCCAGTTAAAGGGCGGCAAGAGAAAGAGGGGAGAAGGATGGGGGGCATGCCGGCGTCCCGGTGCCTGGGGGCGGGGCGGGCAGCGATAGGGGCGCGTGGCGCTGCGCATGCCGCGCCGCGCCCACGGGCATGCGGCAAAGGAAAAGCGCCAATCAAGCCAATAACGAAGCCCAATAACGATGCAAATAGGAGGCGGCGGCACAGAAAAGCCGAAATCTGGCTGAGATGACGCCAAATGAACGGTTTTTACGGCCGCCCCAACCACCGCCAATTTACC
>WRFC01000056.1 GCA_009779015.1 Coriobacteriia bacterium
GGCACATCAAAGAGGCGGCCGGCCTCGACGTTAGAGGTTGACGCGCAGCCGCCGATGATGGCCGCCCGCGAGGCGTAGATGCCGCCCGCCGGGCCCTGGGCGCGGCGCAGGCCAAACTCGGCCACCGGCCCCTCGGCAGCCTGGCAGACCCGCGCCGCCTTGGTGGCGATGAGGCTCTGAAAGCCAACTTGGTTGAGCATCACGGTCTCGAGCAGCTGGGCCTCTAAGATCGGCCCGGTCACGGTAATCAGGGGCTCATAGGGAAATATCACGCTGCCCTCAGGCACCGCCGCCACATCGAGGCTGAACTCAAGCCTGCGCAGGTAGTCGATGAACTCGGTGGAGAAGAGCGGGTCGCCCGAGGCGCTTTTGACCTCGGCCAGGTACGCGCAGTCGTCGGCGTCAAAGCCAAAGCCCGCGATGATCTCGACCAGCTGCTCCATGCCGCAGGCGATGGTGTAGCCGCCTTTGAACGGGTTATCGCGAAAGTGCAGGTAAAAGCAGGCCTCTAGGCGGTCGAGGCCAGACCTGAAGTAGCCCTGCGCCTGGGTCAGCTGATAGAGGTCGGTGAGCAGCGCCCGGGACCCGGGGGCGGCCGGCCAGGTGTTAAGCATTTTCACCGGGAGAAGTGCCTGCACCTGGGGCAGCGCTGTTGCCGCTGCCGTTGCCGCTGCCTGGGGCACCGCTGCCGCCGCTGCCACTGGCACCGCCGCCGCCGTTGCTGCCGCTACCGCCACGGCGAGGCCGCCGCCGGCGCACATTCAAATCTCCAGAGCCATCGCCATCCGCTGCCGGCCTCGGCGACTGGGTGCCGTCCCCGGCTATCGAGCGACCGCTGCGCAAGCCCGAGGAATGGCGGCCGGGACGCGGCTTTTCTCCACCTGAAGGGCCATCGGCCGTGGCCGACGCCCGGTTTCGGGCTGACTGCCCTTGGCGTTCGGTCTGCCCTTGGCGCTCGGACTGCCCTTGGCGTTCGGACTGTCCCGGCCTCTCGGACTGCCCGCCCGCTTGGCGCCGGCGCCGGGGGTGCCGGTCGGCCGAAGCGTCGGCAGCGCTGAGGCCCGCGCCTTCTGCCACCGCTTGCCCGCTCGACCCGCTCGGCCCGCCCTGGCCGCCCTGGCCGCCCTGGCCGCGCCCGCCACGCCCGCCGCGCTGGCTGCGCCGCTCGCCACGCTCGCCCGCTGGGTCGCGCCGCTCGCCGCCCTGTCCGCGCCCGCCGCGCTCGCCGGCCTCTGCCCGGCCGCCTTTGCCGCCCTCGCCCTCGGGCTTCTTCGCCCGCCGGGGGCGGCGGTTCTCAACTGCCCCGACCGCTGAGCCAGACTCGATATCTACCAGGTCGGCCTCACGGTCAAAAGCCATCAGCGAGAGCATGATGGCCGGCGAGGCCGATTTTTCTAGGGCCTCGCGGCTCACCCGGCAGGGCTTTTGGCCGTCTTTGCCCGGGCAGTCGCATTCCAGGTCCTTGAGCGGCACGGCAAAGCTCTTGCCGTCCTCGAGGGACAGCGTCACCGCCTCGCGCGGGGTGTCCAGTGCCGAGACCTTGGCATTGCCCAGCGGCGTCTCGATGAGGGCGCCTTTCTTGGGCGCTCGCGACTTAAAGTCTTTGTAAGCCTCAAACTCGTAGCGCAAGCAGCACATCAAGCGCCCGCAGGCACCCGAGATCTTGACCGGGTTCAAGGGCAGGTCCTGCTCTTTGGCCATGCGGATCGAGACCAGCTGAAACTCGCCGCCCAGCCGCGAGCAGCAAAGCTCTTCTCCACAATGTGAGAAGCCCCCGATCATGCGGGCCTCGTCGCGCACGCCTATCTGGCGCAGCTCGACCCGCAGTTTGAGCTGGCTGGCCAGGTCGCGCACGAGCTCGCGGAAATCGACCCGTTCTTCGCTGCAGAAGTAGAAGATGGCCTTGTCGCCGCTAAAGAGGTACTCGGCCGTGACGGGCTTCATTTCTAGGCCCGATTCTGAGACCAGCCGTTTGAAGACCTGGAGGGCCGACACCGCCTTGGCGTCCAGCTCGTCTGCCCTGTCCAGGTCGTCCTCGTCCAAGACACGGATGACCGGCTTCAGCGGCGTGGGCAGGCCGGCGATTTCTTTGGCGCTCAGCTCGGTGCCGGTGGCCTGGACCAGCCCGACCTCTTGGCCGCGCTCGGTCTCGACCAGTACGGGGTCGCCGACCGCGAATTCTTGGCCGGCCGGGTCAAAGCTGTAGTTTTTGGCGCTGTAGCGCAGTTTGACCGAGACGACTGCTGTCATTTCTGCCTCATATCAGACATATATCATCATTGCTTTCTATTATCCTAAAACCCTCAAGAACACGGTTTGTTCTGGTTCGGTTGTCTTGCGCTCGCAGCCCCGGGGCAGCCCCGGGGCGGCCCATTGGCTGGCAGCGCGGCTAGTTGACGGCGCGCGCGGCCTCAAAGAGCAGCGATTCAAACACCGATTGTACTGAGACATTATACTGCAAGCGTTTCTCGGACTGATCGACCTGTCCGAGCAGCCTCAGGCAGGCCGCCTCGCTGGTACGCCCGCGAAAGAGGCTGATGGCCTCGATGACGTCACGGTTGACGCAGTCCTCTGCGCGCCCCAGGCCAATCAGCAGCGCGTCGCGGTACCACGAGCGCAAGACGTTTAAGACCTCGATGACGTTGCGCCGCTCTAAGGCGCTGAGCTCGCGTTTTTGGCGCTGCTCGAGGCTGCTCAGGGCGCCCTTGCTCAGCTGTTCTTTGCCGGCCTCGAGCTCTTCGGCATGACGCAGGCGGGCGCTGTCCAGCGGCGCCCGGGCCACGGTCACAAGCTTTTTAGCGGCCTCTAGCAGGTCATGGGCGTCTTTGCGCTCGAGCGAGCTTAAAATGCCGATGACCTCGCGCCTAAAGGCGCGCCGCGACTCGGTGTTGATGTAGCTGCGTGCCTGGCTGACCGAACCGCCGCCGACCGAGAGGGCGATGCGCGCCTGGTCGTCGTTGGCGCCCGTCTCGGCCGCCAAGATGTTGATGGCCGCAACCTCGGACAAGGCCACAAAGCTGACCAGCTGGCAGCGCGAGGCAATCGTATCAAGCACGCCCGCCCGGGTGCGCGCGATGAGGATGAAACGCACGCTCGGGGGCGGCTCTTCAAGCAGCTTTAGAAAGGCGTTGGCGGTGCTGGCCGAAAGGCGGTCGGCCTCTTTGATGATATAGACCTTGCGCCGCGCCCGCATCGGCTTTAAAAAGGCATCTCTGGCCAGTTGGGCAATCTGCTCGAGCAGGTACGATTGCGCGCCCTCGGGCTCTAAGACGTGCAAATCGGGATGAGTGCGGCGGCGTACGCGCCCGCATTCGTCACAGTTGTCGGCGCCCCCGTTGGGGCAGAGCTGGCTCTGCGCCAGCAGCAGGGCGGCCTCGGTCTTGCCTGCGCCGACCGGCCCCGTAAAGAGAAAGGCCTGCGCGAGCTGGTCGTCGGGGGGAGGGGTACCGGGGGCGCCGGCCGCTGGGGCGCTGTCGCCGGCCGCTGGGGCGCTGTCGCCGGCCGCCGGGGCGGGGGCGGGGGCAGCCGGGGTGGGAACGGGGGCGCCGTCGCCGGCCGCCGGGGTGCCGTCGCCGACCGCCGGGGCGGTGGCACGTGACAGGTAGCGCGCCACCAGCTCTTGCCCGACCAGCTCGTCAAAGGGCGGACGGATCTCTGGATCAAAGCTCATATGAGTGTTTCTATGAGTCGCCATTCCGAAAGCTTTTGGTTTACCCTGTCCAGGTCAAACCTCTCAAACAGCTGCTCTTCTCCCCATTCGACCGTTTCTTGGTGATCAGGGTTCGTCTGATCATTTATTATCTCTAGAAAATTGATAAATCCGCCCTCTCCTCCAACATCTTCGGGCGGGGCATCGCCGCTGCCCTGCAGGCAGGTCGGCTCGCTTAGAGCAGCGTCTTTGATTGTTTCTAAAAGCTTGATTTTTACCTCCCAGCTGTCACCGTAGTCATAGGAATAGACGGCGGTCCTGGTCCTGGGAAAAATATCACTGAGCAGTATTTCTGAAGCTGCTACTTCTTCGGATCGATCTGAACCAAAGATATCTGCCCAGATCGAGTCAATTGCCCCGGTATCAGTCTCGGTTATCTTCAGCACTTCGCCATTCGATTTTAGTCGAAAGTCAAACAGATGATAGCCGAGCCAATTAAATGCCGCTTGAAGAACAAAGTGAAAATCCAGGAATGTGTAATCGCTGGGAACGATGATTTCGCGCCAGCAAGTCAGCTCCCAAAAGTCGAGTTTGGCCATAAACCTAAAGGCCCTCTTTTTGCTTGGCACCGGCTTGGGTGCATCTGCTTTTTGTTTATTATCAGACATTGTCCTCTCCGTTCTCTAGCCATGACCAATAGCTTATCATCCTTTGCCACAAACCGGCTCTGTATCCTACGATCCGTCTTGCCATTCACCAGCTAGCATGCCAGCCTCTTGAGTTAGCGCGTCTGGGCGCGCTTGGCCGACTTTATGAGTTGGTCGCTCAACTGAAAATCCAGCGGCAGGCCGGGGAGAAGGCCAACGACGGCCGCCGCCACCTCTGCGGCTGTCGTGCGCTTATCCTCATCTGGAGCAATCAGGCAGATGCGCTCGGGCTCGGCCTTAGCCAGCTCGATAAAGCCCTGGGTCACGCGCTCGTGAAAATCCAGCCCCTCGGACTCCAGGCGGTCGGCACCTGCGGCCTGGGCCTTGGCCAGCGAGCCTTGGACGTCACTGACGAAGACGATTGTGCGGTCCGGTGTGAGGCCGCGGCTGCCGATGGCGTTAGCCTGGCGCACCAGCGGCAGGGGCAGGCCGCGCCCATAGCCCTGGTAGGCCAGCGTGGAGTCGATGAAGCGGTCGAGCAGGACCACGCGGCCGCTGGCCAGCGCCGGGGCGATCTGCTCGGCCACCAGCTGGGCGCGCGCGGCCTCGTAGAGCAGCAGCTCGGCCAGGGCATCGATGTCGGTGTTCTCGAGGTCGAGCAAGAAGGCGCGGATCTTCTCGCCGATGCGGCTGCCGCCGGGCTCGCGCAGCATCAGCACCTGGCGGCCAGAGGCCTCGATGCGGGCGGCCAACAGCCTAATGTGGGTCGACTTGCCAACGCCTTCTCCGCCTTCAAAACTGATCAGCACGCCTGGACTGGTGGTCGCGTTTGCGCTCATTTGACCGCCGCCTTGCCTGGCACCAGCTGGTTGCCTTGGCTGTCGATGGCCACAAAGGCCATTAGGTCGCAGACCTTCAGGCGGTAGAGGGCCTCGGGGCCCAGGTCCTCCCAGGCCAACAGCTCGGCGCTCTGCACCGACCGCGCCAGCAACGCGGCCGCGCCGCCGATACAGCTCAAGTGCACCGATCCGGTCTGGCGGCAGCTTTCGGCCACCTCAGCGCTGCGCTGCCCCTTGCCGATGGTCAGGCAAACGCCGGCCGCAAAAAGCGCGGGGGCGGCGCCGTCCATGCGGCTAGCCGTCGTTGGGCCAATCGAGGCAAAGAGCCGTCCCGCCCCGGCGGCCGTTGGCCCGGCGTAAAAGACAGCCTGCCCGGCCAGGCCAAAGGGCAGCTCGCCAAACTTTTGCAAGTGGCCGAGGCAACGCTCATGCCCAGCGTCGCGCATAGTATATAAGTAGCCATTGATCAGAAGCGCGTCACCCACCCGCAAACCGGCCAGCGCCGCGCGGTCGATCTGGCCGTCCGGCGTCGCAGGCAGGGCCAGCGGGATGGGCGACGCCGGGGCGGGCGGAGTCTTGGCGGGCGGCACCGAGGCGGGCGGCGCCGGGGCGGGCGGCGTCTTGGCGGGTGGCACCGGAGCGTTCATGTCATCCTGGTTATTGCTGTTTAGCTGCACTGTTCGTCCCCCACAAGAAGTCGATAGCTGATCGAGCGTTGCGCGCAGCAGCCCAGGTTCAC
>WRFC01000057.1 GCA_009779015.1 Coriobacteriia bacterium
GTGCCGCCGCCGCCCGCTGCGCTCACAGCGCCGCCGCCCTGCCCGGTCAACCCGGACTTGGCCATCTCATAGCTCTTACTGATGAAGCGTTCGGTCTCCTGGGTCAGGCCCTTATCCCGAAAATCACTGTCTTGGCTCTCTAGCAAGGCCATCACGATGTTCAAGTAGAGCTTTCGTTTGATCTCGTCATAGACCTTGTCGCAGAGCTCGTCGATCTCGAGGCCGAGGTTGGCGGCCACGAACTCGGCGCCTAAGAGCGAGGCCTCGACCGAGAATCTGTTGAAGTCGCCCTTGATGTGCATGATGTCGGTGGGCGTCAGCCCGCAGACCTGGACGATGCCCTCGGAGAGCAGGCGCGAGACATCGAGGTTGTAAACGTCGCGGCCCGGCATGCCGACCGCTGCTTCGCGGAAGATCTTCGGGCCGCTTTCGAGGGCTGCGCAAAAGGCCTTCTCGTCGTCTGAATAGCGCGGGCTGCCTGAGATGTCTTTGACGAGGATGTAGTGTTCGTGCAGGTAGCGCGTGTGCCGGCGGCTCTGGACGAGCAGGCTGTTCAAGTTCGTGATGATCTGGGGGTATTTGACGGCGGCCACGCAGAGCGGCACGACCCGGTACTTCTCCAAAAAAAGCTGGTTGTGACTGTAATGGATGGCGGTGTCGCCGCCCAGGCCAAAGGTCTTGACGTAAAAGCCGTTGACGAAGGTGCGCCAGTTGCCGATGGCCACGCCGTTTACGGCCTGGACGGGGGAGCCGTCTTGGACGAGTGCGATATCGGTGGTCGTGCCGCCCATGTCGACGACCACTGTGTCGGTCCCGCCGGTCAGGTAGATGCTGCCGATGACGCTGGCTGCCGGCCCGCAGAGCAATGTCTCGACCGGCCGCGTGTCGGCCGAGCTTTCAGACATCAGGCTGCCGTCGCTACGCACGATCACCAGGTTGGCCTCGATCTGACGCTTTTGCATGGCCGTCTTGATGGCCGCCAAGAACTCGCGGATGACGGGGATCAAGCGCGCGTTCAAGAGGGCGCTAGAGCCGCGTTGCAGGCAGTTCAGCTCTTTGAACAGCTCATGGGCACAGACCACGGGCGTGTCGAGTTTTTCTTTGATCAGCCGTTTGGCCTGGCGCTCTTGGATGCCGCTGTTCTTCATGCCGTTCAGCTCGATCACGCCGATACCGTCCAGCTCGCCCAGCTCGCCCTCGATGCTGGCCGCGAAGGCGCCCCAGTCCACCGCGCGCTCGATCTGGCCAGAAAAGGTCGTGTAGCAATCGAGGATGAGCATGTCTTTGGCAGGCGGCAGGCCGTATTCCGGGCCATAAGCGTCGATGATCCCGCGGTCGCCGCCTAAAAAGACCAGCTTGGCGCTGCCGCCCTTATCTTCAACGCAGGCGTTCGTGGCCAATGTCGTCGAGAGCGAGATGAGCTCGGCTTTTTGCAGGTATTCGGGGGGCAGGGCGTCCAGCGCCTCGAGGATGCCGACCGAGAGCTCTTCTTTGGTCGTCAAGGCCTTGGCCGTCGCCAGTATTACTTTGTTCTGGAAGTCGTAGATTACGGCATCGGTATACGTGCCGCCCGTGTCAATCCCAATCGCAATTCTCATAAACACCACCATGCATAGGTAGAAGAGCCGATGAGTGAAAACTTTTCAACTAGAAACATAAACGATTTGGAAGTATAGACGATCTCAAGAAGCATTGACAAGCCAGCACAGCGACAATCGGCAGACGACTTGATAGCTGGTGGAGGCGCGGAGGATCGAACATTTTAAATACGCCGGCCTCGAGGTCGACGCCCTGCCAGTCCAGGCCGAGTATCTCGCCCTTGCGCAGGCCGAAGCAGAGGCCCAGCACCAGCAGGTGCCCGGCCTCGTCGTCGCCGTCGGCGCGGGCGGCCTCGATCAGGCGCCGGTGGTCCTCCAAGGCCTTGTCTGCCCTGGCCTTGGACTCCATGCGGACACGTTCCAGGCCGGGGGCGGTGTCCAGGAAGGGGAGCATGAAGAGGCGATGAGGTTTTGTCATTGGTTTCCTCCTGAAAAAGCAAAAGCCGCAAAAAAGCGGCTCTCGCAACCGTCGCCCTTGGGCAAACGGCAAGTCCCCCATAGTGTAGCGGCCTGGCCGTCAAAACTCAATATGCTGGACGCTCATATTGATAACGTCAATTCTCAAATGGTGCAAGATCATCAATCGATCGCGCACCCATTTGTTTAAGCAGCTGCGGCCTGGTTATGGATTTAATATCGTGAGAGCATGAAATTATCTCGGCGATAATGTCTTTTCTGAGCGCAATGTCTTTACTGGCTGGCAGGATCAAGCTGAGGTCAGTTACTGCATTTGTAAACGTAATATTACTTCTCGGCGAGACTCGTGCGCAGTAGAGCCTTTCATCGTGAGCACATATATTCCTGATATCTTTGATATGGGCAAATGTCCTTGCCAGCTCTGTAGGTTTGATTTTTTTGCTGGTTTGGGCCTCCATTTGATGATGCCTTGTAAACTCATTCGCGATAGCCCATCGGATCGCTTCTGTTTGAAACTCGAAAAACTTGACGGCCTGGCCTATGGTCAGGTAATTCGTTAAGACCCAGATCGGGACTTGGCCATATTTATCCATGTAGTGCTTGATATAGGGTTTGGGGCGATGCGTTGGTGCATCAGGTGTTTGGCCAAGGATCTTCTTAATATCCCCGATAAATATCTGGACTAGCCCTGGATAGCCGCCATCGACCCTATACGAGCCAGGTTTCAAGTAATCACTATGGTCGGACTTATGGGCCTCTGCAAATTTATAAGCAGTTATGGTCTTTAAAGCCGACTCGGCAATGGCGATATACTTAAAAAGGATCATTCGCAGAGACCTATCGAACGTGAAGAGCCTATAAATCTCATTGAAAGTGACGCCGTGTTTATAAGACTCTTGGCCGTCTTTTGAATGATGGAGGAAAAGGCCCTTATACCCGTTAACGATTGAGTAATAACCTTCTCTGCGCAAGATACCAGCGGTTTCTTCATCGGTTATGACGCCACGGCTGTTAAGTATCTCGATCTGTTCGTTTATTGTTTTGAATGGCTTGTTCATTTTACCCCCAATACGCTCAGAGACCGCCGCAGCGGTCCCTGGTAGCTGGCACGGACAAGCCGTAACAGCTTTTTCACATTTATGATAATAGCAGCCTGGCCGCAGGAACTCAACATCTTTATAGGAGATGTAAAGTAATTACACCTGGATAGCCCGATATTGCGCTGGACCCCCCAGCGGTATGCGCTCCAGTCGCCGACAACTGCCAAGAGGTCGGTCGGGGCCGCTACCTCAACACCGCCGGACACGGTGTCCGATACCGAGCTGCGGATATTCTCGAAACTGGAGATGTCGATCCCTAAGCCGAGGTCTGGGTACTTCTTGTGTCCGTCGGCGTAGCGGGCCGTGGATATCCTCCAGGCATAAGCCATATCAAAGGCCATGCCGTTGGGGCGGAAGTGGTCCATGATCACCAGCCCGGCCGCGCTCTCCACGTCGATGTCCGGGGCGTCCCCGGCATAGACGATATTAGTGGCGTCCTTGATCAGGTAATGGTCGCCGATCACTGTGGATTGCAGCCCGGTCAGGGGGTTGATGCCGTGGTAGCTGCCAAGGTCGAGAGCGCGGCCAAGCGCCTCGGATGCGCCCAGTCCCAGCTCTTGGAGCACCCCGAGCTGTAAGTCCTCGTCCGCCCATTTGACCTCATCGGAGAAGCGCATGGTCACCTGTGTCTTATAAGGCCGGACCGTCCGTTTGCCGAAGGCGAACTCGGCGCCGGACTTCTGCTGCGACTCGCCGACGAACTCGGCGCGGGGGCGCAGGTCGAACGTCATGACGTCGTACTCGCCGAACTTCTGCGGCTCGGCCTGCGCCAGGGTCGCGATAGTGGAGCTGCCCTGCGCCTTCTTGAATATCTCGTTGGAGACCTCGCGCGGGAGCGTGATGTCCTTTGTGTTGAGTAAGGTTCCGCTAGATGGCATTTGTCATTCCTTTCAATTGTTGCCGAAGACCAGCCTGGCCAGGCTCTCGTCGCCGAAGGCGTTGCCTGCCGCATTGCCGGCGCCCTGCTTCTTGATCACGGGCGCGGCGGGCGGCGCATAGGCCTTGGCTATCTCTTCGGCATGGTCTTTGATCTCTTGTTCTGTCGTGCCCTTGAGCAGCCCGGCGGGGACGCCGGTCTCAGCCGAGACGGCTTGCTTCCAGGCCTCGGCCTGGGCGGCGGCCTTAAGGCCCGCCAGCTCCTTCTCGGCCTTGTCAGCACGCGTGTTGGCCTTATCCAGGTCGGTCTGGCCGGCGGCCTGTTGCTCGTCGTACTTCTCGGCCTTTTCTTTGATCGCCTGGTAGTCGGCATAGGGCGCCTGCGCCTCCCTGCGGATGCGCGCCGCTACCTGCTCGTACTGCTCTTGTGTCACGATAGGGCTGAAACCGTCTTTGTTGCCCTCCGGCCCCGGAGTCTGCTCCCCCGTTTTGGGTTCGTCGGCCATTGCTGGCTCCTTTCCCGCCTAATGGCGTGTGTCTGCCTTTCCCGCCATATGGCGTTTGCTATACCGCTATATGGCGTCTGCTGTAACCCGCGCCGGTTTAATGCCCTGCGCGTCAGGGCAACAAAAAAGCCGCCCGGTGGGCGGCTGAGATGCCTTAATCAACTTGCTTGGACAATTATCAGATGCCGGGCATATGGGCTTTGATCGTGCTCACTATCAATACCTCGGCGACCTGCTTTATGACCTCAAAGGACGCCGACCCGACCGACTTGGCTACCGCGTCCTTCACCTTGTCCCAAACCTTCTTGTCGGCAATGGCGTATAAAAAATCCTGCCCGTCCCATGTGAGGCCGTCGACCCTCGCCTTTCGCAGCTCCCCGATGTCGTCTTCGGCCAATACCCCTTCTATCATGCCTTTGTCGTACAGGAGCCTGAGATGGTAGTAGACGGATTCCTGCGTATGGCCGCTAAGCTCAAAGTCTCTCAAGGATAGAGGCCCATCAGCGTCTTCAATTGCCTTCAGCATATCCCTCACTAAATCCATGTCACGTTTCATAGCCTGGCCTCCTAAAAGAAAATCCGCCCGGAGGCGGCATCACGTTTAATCTCGAGCTAAAAAATACTCTGGGTGTTTTTGCTTCGCCTCTTCGAGTGTCATGGGATCGTATGGGTCAATCTCCGGGATAGGCAACGGATCGACGACTTCAAAGATGTGCTGATTATTTGGGTAGTAGTATGATTCGCCAGATTCATCAATCACAGCAATCATTGGGCCACATAAAGCATCGGCATCATATACCCGGCCTTGTATCAAATTCCTGCCTATGTCCGTGTAACCAATAAATCTGACTTTCATCTCTAACCTCAGAGCTTCTTCCTCGGAATCTTAATTTCGTACCTCTTGCCGCCCCTCTGAAGCCAGTGGAGCTCTTTTTCCACAATTGAATCATCTTCATCGAACTTGACCAGGCCTAATCCTTTGAGCTTCAGCCATTCGCTAGGCAGCCCTTGATAGGCTTCAATGATCCGATCGATGTCCTTTATTCTACCATACTCGCCACCAGCTATTACCTTTGGCCCTATGATAACCGAGCCTTCTGCCAGCTCGCCAATCCTGGTTAAGGCAGTCAGACCGTTGCCGGCATCGTACTCAATATTAACCGTGTCAGACGCCCATTTCGCCCCAACGCTCTTAGGCACATGGATATCCGGAAGATTTTCGAATGGAAGCACTCCGACATCACGGCGTGTCAACTCTGCATATATATCTTCAAGCTTTGTGGTTCCAGTGGATATCCTTGCATCTACGAGCGCATCATCCCAATA
>WRFC01000058.1 GCA_009779015.1 Coriobacteriia bacterium
CCCAGCGCTTTGCCCTGCTCGTCTCGGGGTCGCCCTGCGGGGCCGCCCCCGAGCTGCTCTGGGAGCTGGCCGAAGGCATGAGCTTCATCGTCGCTGTCGATTCTGGGGCCGACTGGCTCTGTGCTGCCAACCTGATACCCGACCTGATTGTCGGAGACCTCGACTCCTGTTCGGCCGAAAGCCTGCGTATCCTGCGCGAACAAGAGGTCGAAGAGCTCGTTTATCCCACTGCCAAAGACGCTACCGACCTCGAACTGGCCCTGGCCGAGGTTGCCCAACGCGACTACGGCAACCTCGTGGCCACCAACATCTTAGGCGGGCGCAGCGACCATGCGCTGGCCGCCCTCGGTAACCTCGTCCAAGCCGTCCAGCGCGGCCTGGCCGTGACTGTCGTAGAGCCTACCGAGACGATCATCATCCTCAGCGCCGCCAGCCCGCACGACCATCTGACCCTCGATTTCGCCGACGGCCTCGAGGCCGGCCAGGCGCCCACGATCTCGCTCATCCCCTGGGGCGGGCCGGCCGAGGTCTCGGCCAGCGGCTTTCAATGGCAGCTCGACCACGCCACCTTGAGCCCCCTGCAATCGCTCGGCGTCTCTAACCTGCCCGTGGCCGCCCAGCCGCGTATCGACCTGCACCAAGGCGACCTGCTCGTGATCGTCCAGGTCCCAGCCTTCTAAGCCGTTCTTCTTTCAGTGTTCTGAGCAACAAAAAAAAGGACCGGGGTGATCCCGGTCCTTTGAGCGGCTAGACTGCGTCTGCGGCCATCAAGGGCGGCCGCCGACATTAACACGTTCAGGCGCGCTTGACCTTGCCGGCCTTCAGGCACTTGGTGCAGACATGGGCCTTCTGGACATGCCCGTTGACCTCGATGGTCAGCTTTTGGACATTCGGGCGATAGACGCGGCCAGTCACGCGATGCGAGTGGCTGACATTCCGCCCGGCTACCGGGTGCTTACCGCAGACTGAACAAACCTGAGACATTTCGAGCTCCTAACCTACTCTTAAGGCGC
Source organism: Coriobacteriia bacterium (assembly GCA_009779015.1). Taxonomy (GTDB): domain Bacteria; phylum Actinomycetota; class Coriobacteriia; order Coriobacteriales; family UBA8131; genus WRFC01. Next base: position 1,014 of record WRFC01000058.1, read on the forward strand.
CAGACGCGCCCAGTGGATTCGTGGTGGTCGGGGACGGACTTGAACCGCCGGCACGGGGATTTTCAGTCCCCTGCTCTACCGACTGAGCTACCCGACCGTTGCTGCAAAAAAAAGCGAATCAGCCTGAATATTCTACCAGAGTCTGCCCACAGGTCAATGGCAGGCCGCCGATAAAATAATTACTGCTCTAGCAGCGCGACATATAATGCCTCGTCAAACGGCGCCTCGCGGTCAGGGCAGTTCTCGCGCTGGCAAAGCATGCAGTTGTCAAAGGCCTTGTCCGTCGGGTAGTAGATGCCCGAGACGCTCTTGATCGGGTCCATCAGCGAAGAGCCGCTGAGCCTCACCCCAAGCCGTGCCGGGGCGTCACCAAACAGCTTAAAAAGCAGCTGCTGCTCGGTAATCGACCAATCGACCAGCGAGCCGGGGTTGACTGACGCGATCATGCCTTTGGGCAGCGCGTTCGTGAGGTGCTTGTCCAGGGTCAAAGAGGCCTTGTTGACAAGCAGCTCCATCACGGCATCAAGGTAGAGCTGGTCGATCAGCTCAAGGTTGTTCTGCTCGATGTAGTCCATCAACTCTCCGCCCGAAGTGGCCAAATAGGGATAAACGACTTCTTTTTCGGCCAGGTTGTTGGCCAGCACCTTGCTCGTAAAAGTGATGCCCTCGATCGTCACCGTATTTTCGGTGATGTCTTCGATCGGCGTCTCGATGTAAAAGAACCGTGGCCTGGCCAGGGGCAGGGTCTCGGCAATCAGCTCGCGAATGCGCTCTCCGTAGGCATGGTCCTCATTCATTTTGAAGTGCTTCAAAACGTCTGCGGCCGTCACCGACCACTCAAAGTCATCCATAAAAATCGGTTGGGGCATGAATTTCTCCTTTGTCTCTGCACAGGTATCAGAAAATGGTTTATTTTTAATAGCTGTAACAAACTCTTTCTTGAATCCACATCTAAGCTCAAGTATTATATAACGTTGTCGCTTTTAACAAGCGCTGGGTTTTTTATAGTCTCAGATAGAAAGCGGTACTTTTGCCAAAAGAAGACGCGATTGAACTTGAAGGCACGGTTATCGAACCTCTGCCTAACGCCATGTTCAAGGTAGAGTTAGAGAACGGCCATGTGGTCTTGGCACATATCTCGGGCAAAATGCGTATGCATTATATTCGCATCCTGCCTGGCGACAGGGTGACTGTCGAACTTTCTCCCTATGATCTGAACAGAGGGCGTATTACCTATCGTTTCAAGTGACAGCATTTTTTACGTATGCCGTCTAAACGGCATTCGCCAACGTTTGAGTGATGCTCTTCGATATTCTAGGGCACCGGCAAATGGCCTGGGTCATCCAGCAGATGGCCGTTAATGCAAACCAACGCCTGCGGCTGCGGCGTCGAGATAGATTGAATTGAAGATTGCAGAAAACCACTGCGCGGCTCTCTGGCCTGGCTACTTCTGAAAACGAGAGGCCAAAGCATCAAAAGGGGGTCACGCGTTAGTGTCTGAAGAAGGGACTAAGACAATGAAGGTAAGACCTTCGGTAAAGAAGATGTGTGACAAGTGCAAAATCATCCGGCGCCATGGCCGCGTCCTCGTGATCTGCGAGAACCCGCGCCATAAGCAGCGCCAGGGTTAAGGAGGAGGCTTTTAGTGGCACGTATCTCTGGTGTCGACCTACCGCGCGAGAAGCGCGTCGAGATCGGCCTGACCTATATCTATGGTATCGGGTTGACCACCTCAAACCGCATTTTGGCGGAGACGGGTGTGAGCCCCGACACACGTGTGATGGACCTCACAGAAGAAGAGACAGTCCGGCTGCGTGAGTACATCGACAAGAACATCCAGGTCGAAGGCGACCTGCGGCGCGAGGTCTCGCAGAACATCAAGCGCCTGATGGAGATCGGCTCGTACCGTGGCCTCCGCCACCGCCGCGGGCTACCCACGCGCGGGCAGCGCACCCATACCAATGCGCGCACGCGTAAGGGCCCCCGCAAGCAGATCGGAGGTAAGAAGAAATAATGTCTCCTAAAAAACAGGTACGCACACGCATCAAACGCTCTGAGCGCAAGAACATCGCGGTCGGCGCGGCGCATATCAAATCGACTTTCAACAACACGATCATCACAGTCACCGACCCGTCCGGAAACGTCATCGCCTGGCAGAGCGCCGGCACTGTCGGATTCAAGGGCTCGCGTAAATCAACGCCTTTCGCAGCACAGATGGCCGCCGAGGCCTGTGCCAAGATCGCTATGGAGCACGGCCTGCGCAAGGTGTCAGTTTTCATGAAGGGTCCCGGCTCCGGTCGTGAGACCGCTTATCGCGCCCTCCAGGCCGCCGGTTTGGAGATCGCGAGCATCCAAGACTGCACACCGATCCCACACAACGGCGTCCGTCAACGTAAACGCCGTCGCGTGTAGCCCGAAAGGAAGCTAATATGGCTAGATATACAGGCGCAGACTGCAAGCTCTGCCGTCGTGAGGGCGGTAAGCTGTTCCTCAAAGGCGACCGCTGCTATACCGATAAGTGCGCTTACGAGCGCCGCGACTATGCTCCCGGCGATGCCGGAAAAAAGCGCCCGAAAGAGAGCGAGTACCGCATCCAGCTGCGCGAGAAACAAAAGACCAAGCGTATTTATGGGCTGCTCGAAAAGCAGTTCAGAGGATATTACGAGCTGGCCAACCGCCAGCAGGGCGTGACCGGCGACAACCTCTTGCGCATCTTAGAGACACGCCTTGACAACGTCGTCTACCGCCTGGGCTTTGCCAAGTCGCGTGACGAGGCCCGCCAACAAGTCCGCCATGGGCACATCCATGTCAACGGCCGGCGCGTCGACATCCCGTCCTTCAGGGTCAAAGACGGCGACCTGATCGCCGTGGCGCCCAAGGCGCGCGACATGCTGGTGATCAAGACCGCATTGATCTCGCACGAGAAGAACGAGATGCCAAACTGGCTCGAGGTCGATATCGACAAGCTTCAGGGGTCAGTCTTGTCCCTGCCTAACCGCGACCAGATCGATATGGACATCCGTGAGCAGCTTATCGTTGAGCTCTATTCGAAATAAAGAATTAAACGAGAAAGGGAGCAACTACGATGACAAGGTTTATGCGACCAGCAGCCACTGAGGAACGCGTGAACGAGACGCTTGCTCGGTTTGTGGTTGAACCGCTTGAGCGCGGTTACGGTCAAACCCTGGGAAACAGCATGAGACGCGTCTTGCTCTCGTCGCTCGATGGGGCAGCTGCAACATCAGTGATTATCGAAGGTGTGCAGCACGAGTTCTCATCCATTGACGGTGTCGTCGAGGACGTCACAGACATCGTCTTGAATGTCAAGGCGCTGGTCTTCTCGGCAATCGGGGCCGGTGAAGAGGGGACAGCGCGCGTCATGGCGGTCGGCCCGGCCGTCGTCACCGGCGCCGACCTTGAAGTGCCGGGCGAGTTCATTCTCGTCAACCCGACGCAGGTGATTGCCACGCTGGCCGATGGCGCGTCTTTTAATATGGAGATCCACATCGGCATCGGGCGCGGCTATATTGCCGCCGAACGCAACAAACGGCTCGGCGACCCGATCGGCATCATCCCGGTAGACTCGCTCTTCTCCCCGATCAGACGTTGCACGATGGATGTCTCGGACACCCGCGTCGGTCAACGGACGGACTACGACCGCCTGATCTTAGAGGTCGAGACGAACGGCGCGATCACGCCGCAAGAGGCCGTGATCAAGGCGGCCGGTATCATCCATCAGCATATGGACGCCTTTACTATGCTCGGCGGCGAAAGCGAGAGCAGCGAGGCCTTTACGATCTTTGCTTCTGAGGACAGCGACGGCAACGTCGAGCTGAACCGCCAGGTCGAGGACCTTGACCTGTCGGTGCGCTCATATAACTGCCTCAAGCGCGCCGGCATCCATTCGGTCCGCCAGCTCGTTGATTTTTCTGAGAACGACCTCATGAACATCCGCAATTTTGGCGCGAAGTCGATTGAAGAGGTCAAAGACAAGCTGGAGTCGATGGGACTGGGCCTGAAGCCCTGATTCGCGGTCCAGACCAAGAACATCTAGGAGTACACCTATGAGACATTACAAGCGAGGCCGCAAGCTCGGCACTGATGCCAGCCATACCAAGGCCATCAAGAAGAGCCTGGTTGCAAACCTCTTTTTGAATGATCGCGTGAAGACGACATTAGAGCGCGCCAAAGAGATCCGCGGCGATGTCGACCGCATTGTGACCTGGGCGAAACGCGGCGACGTGCATTCGCGCCGCCTGGCCATTGCTGCGCTAGGCGACAAGGACCTGGTGGCCGAGATCTTCTCGAAGGTCGGCCAGGGGCTTTTTGAAGGGCGCCCAGGCGGCTACACCCGCATTCTGAGGCTGGGTAAGCGTCGCGGCGACGCGGCCACGATCGTCATCATGGAGCTTGTCCAAGAGCCTGTGGGCAAGAAGGACAAGTCGGATAAGGCGGCGGCCAGTACAAAGGGCAAGGGCGCGGCGCAGGCCACAGCCAAGGCCCCGGTGGTCGAGAAGATCGAAGAAGCCTACGAGAAGGCCGAGACCGCAGGGGACGAGGCCGCAGAGACCGAGGCTGGCCAGTCTGGGGTTGACGAGGCTGAGGTTGACGAGGCTGAGGCTGCGGAGGCTGAGGCCGAGGCGGCCGAGGCGGCGCCTGAGACCGACGAAGCAGAGGCCAAAGAGGCGGACGAGGCCGAGGCCGAGTCTGAGCAAGCCGAGGCAGC
>WRFC01000059.1 GCA_009779015.1 Coriobacteriia bacterium
CAGGCCTTCAGCGGCTTTGGCGACATCGAGACCGAGCTCATCGGCCGCGCCGCCAGCAGCGGCTTTGCCATAGTGCTGCCCATCATCCTGCTCTTCATCATCGTCATCTACCTGCTTGCCGTGATCGGCACCGTGGTCAACTACGGCGGCTTCCAAGCCCGCCGCCGGGGCGGCCGCATCGAGGTCGAGCATGGCCTTCTCCAACGCAGCTACCGCGGCGTCGGCATCCAGCGCATCCAGGCCGTCGAGGTCAAACAAGGCCTGATCCGCCGGATGATCGGCTATGCCGAGCTGCGCCTGCAGACCGTCGATTCCGCCCAAGCAGCCAGCTCAAACAGCCAGCAAAAGAAAAAAGTCATGGAGAAGGGCCTGATCCTCCACCCCTTTGTCAAACTCAGCCAGGTCGACACGATCATCCACGGCCTGCTGCCCGAGTTCGACGGGCGCCCGCGCGTTGAGACCCAGCAGACCCTGCCCCGCGTGGCCATCCGGCGCACCGTCAACCGGCGCGTCTTCTTTAGTGCGCTCATCACGCTGGTCTGGCTGGTGCCGCTCTGCACCCTCCTCTGGTGGATGCGCGGCCTCTACATCGATGGCCTGGGCACCATCCCCAGCGCCGCCATCAACGCCATCCTCGTCATCATCGGCATCCTCTTTGTGGTGATCTTCGTCTTCCGCGCCTTTGGGGCGGTCCTCTGGTACCGCCACGCCCGCTACTCTTGGAACGACAGCCACCTGTTTGTCAGGCACGGTGCCTGGAGCATAGACGAGGTATTTATCCCGCATCAAAAAATACAATGGGGAGAATACAAGCAGACGCCTTTCCAGCGCGTCTCCAAGGTGGCGACGATCCAGGCCTCGACTGCGGCCGGGGTCTCGGGAACGCATATCAAGCTGCGCGACCTCAGGCTCGAGGCGGCCGAGGCCTATCTGGCCTGGTTATGTGCGGACGAGAGCAGCCAACCGGTCGATTACCGCGAGCAGCCCGAGTTCACCCAAAAGCCCGTCCGCCTCGACCTCATGTAAATAACAGGGATTGCCCGCCACCGGGCAATCCCTCACACATGGCGCCCCTCAGTCGCCCAGGTAGGCGCCGGTCTGGCGCCCCCAGAGGTGGGCGTACTCGCCGTCCGCTGCCACCAGCTGCTGGTGCGTGCCGTCCTCGACGATGCGGCCATCGGACAAGACCACGATGCGGTCGAGGCTGGCCACCGTAGAGAGGCGGTGCGCCACAACGATCGAGGTGCGCCCCTCCATGAGGTTGCGCAGGGCGGCCTGGATGAGGCTCTCGCTCTCTGAGTCCAGCGCGCTCGTGGCCTCGTCTAGCACGAGTATCGGCCGGTCGGCCAAGATGGCGCGGGCGATGGCCACGCGTTGGCGCTGCCCGCCCGAAAGCTTGATGCCGCGCTCGCCGGTGATCGTCTGAAAGCCCTGGGGCAGGCGCTCGATGAACTCCAAGGCGTTGGCCTTGGCGGCGGCCGCATAGATCTGCTGGTCGCTGGCATCGGGGCAGCCATAGGCGATGTTGTCGCGCACGGTGCGGTGAAAAAGCAGCGGCTCTTGCGGCACGTAAGCGATCTGCTGGCGTAGCGAGACCTGGCTGAGCAGCGCGATGTCTTGGTCATCGATCAAGATGCGCCCCTCTTGCAGGTCCGAGAGCCTCAGCAGCAGCGTGGTCAAGGTCGTCTTGCCCGAGCCCGAGCGGCCGACCAGCCCCAGACGCTGCCCCGCTGGGATATGCAAGGTAAAATCGCGAAAGACTTGGCTTTCTTCATTGGCATCGGCATACCAGAAGGTCACGCGTTCAAAGTCGATGCGCCCCTCGCTGACCTTCAGCGGCCGGGCGTCGGCGACATCGTCGACCAGGCGCGGCTCATTCAAGATCAGGGTCATCTCATGGGCGTCTCCAAAGCCGCGGTTCAAGCTCTGAAAAAGCATGTTGATGCGGTTGAACTGCATAGTCACCGAGTACGTATAAGTAAAGACCATGACCAAGGTGCCGGCGCTGATGCCAAACCAGGCATTGCCGCCGGTGATGAAGATGACCGCCAGCATCATGATAAAGACAATGATCGTGCTGGTCACGGCCCCGCGCGCGGTGCTCGCCCGCATGCGCTTAGAGTCGGCGGCCACAACACTTTGGTTGACCTGGTCAAAGATCTTGCGCTCGTAGGCCTCGCGGCCGTAGGTCTTAACGGCCAAGATATTCGTGATCGAGTCCGAAAGCTCGCCCGACAGCGCGTTTTGCGCCGACGCCGCCCCCCGGTTCATCGGCAAGACACGCTTGTACATGATGTAGGCGGCAATCACATAAACGACGAGGATGGCCACTAAGATGATTACAAAGAGCGGCACGCTCGAGGCCAGCAGGACCACCGTAAAGACCACCGACATGACGATCGGGATAATGGCGTAGATGAAGTTCTCCATCAAAGTGGCATAGGCGCTAATAAACTTTTGGGTCTGCGAGACCAGCGAGCCGCCAAAGCGGTTGGAGTGAAAGGTCATGGACTGGTTGGACAGGGTGTCAAAACAGCGTGTGGCCAAAAGGTAGTTGGCCCTGATCTCGAGCTTCCAAACGCTGTAATCCTGCAGCTTGCTGCCTAACTGCCCCAGCGCGTTAACCACGATGAGCGCCACGATATACGGCCCAAAGACCGTCAGCACCTGGTCGGCAGCCACCGGATCGGCCTGCACACGGTCGATGATCAGGCCCACGATGTAGGGGTTGGCAAACGAGAGAAAAAAGACAAAGGCCAAAGTCGCGATGATCGAGAGCAAGAACATCGCCCACTGCGCCATGGTGACCTTTGCATAAGAGGCCAGGGTGCGCAGTATGACCCCCGTTTGACGCGGTTCCTTTTCCATGCCTTGCACTATACCATCATCACGGCCGCCGCTGATATTTGAAATAGAACGGCAAGCAGGCCAAGGGGGAGAAAATACTCATTGGCCTGACCCGCCCGGGCACCCCCGCTTGCGCGTTACCGACCTGTATCAAGCCACGAAAATCGGACAATCGGATGCAACCTAACTGGCACCCAACCGATACCCAATTATGCCCCTAAAATGCTATTGTATTCATGTCAGTCCATCCATACCCCTCCCATCTCGGCTACCTCCCCATCCCTCCCCATTGGTAACCGGCACTCCAACTGCTCATGGACTGACCAGAAGCACACCGGCCTCAGCCATCAACCTGAGGCCGGTTTTTTTCGGGTTGACAATCCAACGGCTTGGCACTAGCATGTGAGAGGCTTCAGGTATCTCGTGCGCCAGGTTGTGGCGGCCTTTGCTGGGCTTTGAGCGCAGGGGATAAAAGGGAACCGGGTGAGAATCCCGGACGTGCCCGGCGCTGTGAAAGGGAGCCTCCGCAAAATACCACTCCGCAAGGGGGAAGGTGCGGTGGGCGATGAACTGAGTCAGAAGACCTGCCTGAAGTAAGCAAATGTTGGATTTGGAACGTCCACGTCTTTATTGATGTGGGCGTTTTTTGTTTTGGTTTTGCAGGCTTGCGATTGCTGTGGCGGCATTTTTGTTTGGTCGGTTTTATCCAAAGGTTTTATCCAAAGAGTAAGGGAGTGGGCTCGGATGAAGTGCGCAGTCTTAACTGCTTCAGAGAAGTTGGTGATCGAAGAACGTGAAGTGCCAGTCGTTGGCCCTTTTGATGTGCTGATCGCGGTCGAGGTCTGCGGCGTCTGCCGCACCGACCGCAAGGCCTTTGTGATGGGGCAACGCGACCTTACCCTGCCGCGTGTGCTGGGGCACGAGATCGTCGGCCGCATCGTCGAGCTTGGCAACCAGGTCAAGAACCATCAGGCCGGCGAGCTTGTCCAGGTCTTTCCCGGCGTGACCTGCGGGTCATGCGAGTACTGCCTGACCGGCCTCGACCACCTCTGTGACAAAATGCAGATAATCGGTTTTCATCTAGACGGTGGCTTTGCGGAATACCTTTGCATCCGCGGCCAGGGCAGCGAGCCGCCCAACCTGAGCCGGGTGCCCGAGACCTTGGACCCGCGTAGCGCCAGCCTGACCGAGCCTCTGGCCTGCTCGATCAATATGTCCAAGCGCCTGAATATGGGCGAGGCCGAGACCGTCCTGATCATCGGGGCGGGGCCTTTGGGCATCTTAAACGCCCAATTGGCCAGCGTCTTGGGCGCGCGCAACATCATCATCGCCGAGCCCCTAAAGGCACGTCGGGTGATCGCGGCCAAGGTCAGCGACTGCCAGCTCGACTCCAACGAGCAAACGGCCGAGCAGGTCCTCGAGCTGACCCACGGGCGCGGTGCCGATGTCGTGATCCCCTGTGCCTCGGGCAGCGCGCCGTTTCGCTTGGCGCTTCAGACAGCGGCCAAGCGGGGGCGGGTGGGCTTCTTCAGCGGCCTCACCGATATCAGCGAACTGACCGGCCATGTGCTGAACTCAATCCATTACCGCGAGCTGACCTTGACCGGGTCCTATGGCTGCTCGTCGGCGGGCAACCATGAGGCGCTTGGCCTTTTGGCCTCTGGCCGGGTGAGCATGAACGACATCCCGTCGCGCGACATCTCTTGGTCAGAGCTGCCGACTTTCTTACGTTGCCTCGAGCCGACCGAGCAAAGCCAACTGAGCGGGCACGTCTTCACGTTTTTTCTCCCTAGCCAGAAGGCCAGCGAGTAGTCGAAGGGCCGACGTCTGGCCACAGGTGAGGGGGCCAGTGCGGGGGCCTGAAGAATCGACCAGCGCGGGATCGGCCAAAAGGGCCGCCTGCGACAGAAGAAGGGCACTGACAAGCAAAGAAGCCGACTGAGAGGAAGTGCGAGATGACAGACAAAGAGTTCGGAGCGTTTATTACCAAGCTGATCAACAAGCAAAGCCTGACGAGGGATGAGGCGCGGGACTGCTTCATGGATATCCTTCAGGACAGCCAGACCGGCATGCAGCAGGGCGCCTTTTTGGCCGCTTTGACGGCCAAGGGCGAGACCACCGAAGAGATCGCGGCGGTCTGGCAGTCGATCTACGACCTCGATACCGTAAAGGTCAGCGTCGAGACCGAGGCGCCCCTGGTCGAGACCTGCGGCACGGGCATGGACAGCATCAAGACCTTTAATATCAGCACAGCCGCCTCGATCGTGGCGGCGGCCGACGGCGTGCCCATCGCCCGGCACGGCGCCCGCGCCATCACCTCGAGCTGCGGCACCGTCGACATCCTCGAAGAGCTGGGCGTGAATGTCGAGTGCTCGCCCGATACCGTTAAGAAGAGCATCGAGAGCGTGGGCATCGGCATCTTTAACGGCATGTCGCCGCTGGTGCATCCGACTGCGCTGGGGCGCATCCTCAGCCAGATCTCGTTTGGCACGGTGCTGAACATCGCGGCCTCGCTGGCCAACCCGGCCCTGCCCCAGCTGGCCATCCGCGGCGTCTACAGCCCCGACCTGCTGCGGCCGGCCGCCGAGATCATGCGCGAGATCGGGTACAAGCGGGCGGTCGTGGTCTATGGCGAAGGCGCGCCCGGCACCTTTGGCGGCATTGACGAGGCCTCGACGCTGGGCGCGAGCCGCATCTGCGAGCTAGATGAGAATGGCCAGCTGACCGAGTACGAGATCGCGCCAAAAGACTTTGGGATAAGACCGCCGCAAGCCGATGACCTCTTGATGGAGGCCAACCGGGTGGTTGAGGCCGCCCGCATGCGCGAGCTCTTGGGCGGCCAAGGCAGCGCGGCGCGCCA
>WRFC01000060.1 GCA_009779015.1 Coriobacteriia bacterium
CCCGACGATTTGTTATCCAACCCGTTATCCATAAGGGCAATTATAGTTAATCCGAGTCGGGGATCCTGTTCAGCTGCTCGGGCGTGATCTCGGGGTGATGGTAGCGCAGGTGCAGGCCGCGCGCGGTGCTGAGGGCGCGCTCGGGGCACCAGTGCACGCAGGCCAGGCAGACGATGCAATGGTCCATGCGGGTAGGCACGCCGTTCTCGTCTTCGGGCATCGAGATGTTTTTGGTTGGGCAGACCTGCATGCAGGTGCCGCAGAGCGTGCAGCTCTTGCGCACGTGAAAGCGGATAGTGCGTTGCCGGTACTCAGAATACGCCCGCGTCATGACGCCCAGCGCCCGCACCGAACGCGGGAACATGTTCTCTTTATCTGCGGCGATCTCTTCGGAGATTTCTTTGAGCTCGTCGTCGACCAGCGCCAGGCGCCGGTAGATGCCGTCGGATTGCGCCTCGACCAGGCCGACATTGCCGGGCATCCTGATGCTGGCGACATAGTTCAGCATGACCCCGCGCTGGCGCAGCAGCTCGTCGATATCCCAGAACTCATTACAGCCAATAAATGAATATGTCGAGACTGCAAAATGATATTTTGCCGGGTGCTCAGGCATCCCCTCAAGAAAGCTCCGCATCGTATCAGGGATCGAGCCGCGATAAACCGGAAAAACAAAACCGACCTTCTCGGCCTCGCGAAGATGCTGGTACGGGTCATCAAGAAGCCGAGCCCCTGTGATCGAAATAGGCTCAGAACACCCCAATCGATCTGCTAAATCAATGGCAACCGCGAGCGAATTACCGGTTGCGCTGAAGTAATAGATAACGCAATGATGCACAAATCCACTCTTTCAATAAATTCTTTGCTAGTTGCTTTGGTCTTCAAGATAGCACGATACCAAGCTGACCAGCCCGTTAGATAGGGAATTACTACGAACTTTATAAAATTTCCGTGAACGGCTAGATATGTGCTACCCTTATTCATGCAAAATGTAGGAGAAGAGAGCGAGCGCCGGGGCCAGCGGGCGAGCCGAAGTGCCAGCCGAGGCACCAGCGGGCCAGCCGGGGCGCCAGCCAGAGAGCGAGCCAGCATTGAGCCAGGACCCCGACAACCATTCTGATCTGCACCCCCAGGGCTGCTCGGTCGAGGACGCAGGCGCCCTGGTCCTGGCCGCTGTCAACCGGCTTGAGGCCGAAGAGGTCCTTCTTTCCGATTCTTTTGGGCGTGTTCTGGCACGCCCGGTGTTAGCCGATATCGACCTGGCACCGTTTGCCGGCTCGGCCATGGACGGCTTTGCACTGGTCAGCCGCGATTGCCAGGCGGCCAGCCGTGCGCGGCCGCAACGGCTGAAGGTCATCGGCCGCATTGGTGCCGGTGAGGCCTTTGCCGGCCAGATCGGGCCGGGCTCGGCGCTGCGGATCATGACCGGGGCCCCGCTGCCCGCTGGGCTGGATGCCGTGGTCAGGCTCGAGGATTGCGCGGTCGAAGCCGACGGCACAATACTGATCCAGGCACCGGTGGCGGCGGGCTTAAACATCCGCCCGGCCGGCCAAGAGGCCATGGCCGGCGACACGCTACTTAAAGCCGACACGCTGATCAATGCGGCAGCGGCCGGGCTTTTAGCCTCAGCCGGAATGCCCCGCGTCGCGGTCGTGCGCCGCCCCCGGGTGGCCATCATCTCGACCGGGAGCGAGCTCGTCGATGTCGGCAGCCGGCCAGGCCCCGGCCAGATCCGCAGTTCAAACAGCTACATGCTGGCTGCCGCTGTTCAGCGTAGCGGCGGCCAGGCTGACATTTTGCCGCATGTCGCCGACGACCGCCGGGCCTTTGCCAAAGCGCTTGGCCAGGCCGCCGCCACGCATGATTTTGTCTTGACCAGCGGCGGCGCGGGCGATGGCGACTTTGACTTTACGGGCGCGACCATCCAAGAGCTTGGCCGCCTGGCGTTTAGCAAGGTGGCCATGCAGCCGGGAAAGTCGCAGAGCTTTGGCCTCGTCCAAGGCGTGCCCGTCTTTGGCCTAGCTGGCAACCCGGCGGCCGCCTATTGCGGCTTTATGGTCCTAGTCCGGCCCGCCCTGCGCAAGATGCAGGGGCTTCAGCCGTTTCGGCCCCCGCTGGTCAGGGCAACGCTTGAGGTAGACGGCCCGCCGCCCGCCGCCTCACCCCGCCACCGCCGCTACCTGCACGCCCGGCTCAACTGCGCCGACGGCAGCCTCTTTGTGCAGCCAGTCGACTACGGCCAGCCTCAGCTCAACTCGCTACAGCACGCCAACTGCTTCTTGATCGTCCCCGAAGGCTCTTCTCCCCTTCTGCCAGGCCAACCCGTCGACTGCCTCTTTTTCGGCGATTAACACAGAGCTTAGTGATGAATAAAACCTACAGTTGGTTGGATCGGAGTTAACAATCCAGATCATCAGTCCAACCAATCAGCGGCGACATCAGGCAGCCAATCGAACAAGCTGTTGCGCAACCCGCTCTGCGCACGTGCAAACTCCGCCCTCTTGTAGCGCAGCCGCTTGCCCATTTTCAGGGCGATCAGCCTGGCGGCCTGCTCAAAACTCCTTACGTCACGAATCTGCCGGGAGGTTATAGTGATCATATCCACCCCTGCCGAATCCAAAACGTTCCGCCGTCTGGAGTCGCTGTCGATACGGTCTTCTCCCGTATGGAACGCGTTACTGTCGTATTCGACTGCCAGCTTGGCCTCTGGCCAGTACAAGTCGCAACGGTAGTAGGCCCTGTTCGCGCTTTGTTTGACGGCCTTGACCGGGTCAACCCGGCTGTTCATCTGTGGCATCGGGAAACCATAGCCTCCGTACTTGTAGGGTAGCGTCAGTTGAATGGCCAGGATCGTCTCCATCGGTGAGGCAGAGCCATCCGTTATGTAGCGCAGGGCGGCCAGGGCATTGCGCTTCCAACGCGCTTCTCCCATGCGTAACGTTAAGGCCTGAAGCCCCTTTACGCTGGTCAGTGGAGGTCGTTGCACAAAGCCCTGCCCTGTGCCTGTATCACTGCCACTATACAAAGAGTATGACCCACAGAGCTCGTAGCCCAGCTCAATTAGCTTGACCAGAGGCAGCTGGCTGGCCATCTGGAAAAAGCAGAGCTCGATCGAGCTGACAAGTATCCCGTCGCTGACCCTGATGATGCTGCTGCCAGGCAGCGGGGCGGCAAATTGATGCGGCCTCACCCCGTTTGATGGCCTCTTTGCGCTATGGCTGCAAACCGTGACCGCAAGCGGCATAGACAGACCCAGGCTTTTCGCTTTAGCGAAAGCCCTAGCATCAGAAGGACCGCCTGGGGCACTTCTCCAACGCTGAATTCTTTTTTGGCCGTTTGGCATGTTGGCGTACATGCGCCAGTATTCTAATGCCGAGCCATGCGAGATGAGTAGCTCCATACCAAGCTCCGTTCACGATTTTTTGCAGTTCGTGGCACAAAAGTCGCCAAAGGCACGACCAAAGTGGCCTGAGGCAAATGCCAGTTTTTCTGGCACCCAATTTACCTGCTGCTTTAGAAAGGTCGCTTGAATTTTTTCGGAAAAAGACTTGAACGATCGTGCCTTTGGCGCGATTTGTGCCACGAACTCCGAGAATCTCGCTACAGATCGCTATTACGGCGCTCTTGCGCGTCTGGCCCCGCCCGCCCGGCCGCCCGCCCGGACCTTCTCCCTCATTCCTTTGCCGCTCTTATTGGGCCGCACGCCCGTAAACGCAGCCCGCGCAGCGCCCAGCCGCCCCGTCTGCACGGATACGCTGCACCCCCCATCCCTTTCCCAAGCCTGCAGGCCGGGGCGATAGATCGGCTCACATCAAGATGTAGAGTGAGACCATGAAGACGCCGTTCATGGCTTCGATCTTCATCGTGCCGCGGTAGCGGTTGACGATGGTTTGCACCGATGAGATGCCGACGCCCCAGCCATCGCGCTTGCGCGAGATGAAGTTGCCGTCTTCTTCTTTGTAGCTGCCGTCAAAGCTGTTGTCGATGGTCAGGGTCAGCTGCTTGCCTGCGACCTGGCTGCGCATCTTGATAAAGCGCTTTTCTGGGGGCAAGTACGCGCAGGCCTCGATGGCGTTTTCTAAAAGGTTGCCAAAGACCACGGCCAGGTCGCTGTCATCGATCTGGCCGGCCTTTTCGGGCACGGTCAGTAAGAAGTCGCACTGGATCTGCTCGGACTGGGCCATGTAGAGGTAATGCGAGGTCACGGCGTTGACGGCAAAGTTATCTGAGATCATCAGGGTGGCAATGTCGGCAGTGTTGCGGTCGAGCTGGCTGAGGTATTCGAGCCCGCCTTTGGTGTCTTCTTTTTGCAGGTAGCCGCGGAGCGCCGAGAGCTGGTGGCGCATGTCGTGGCGCATCGCCCGCGTCTCTTCGGTCACGGTGACCAGGCGCGAGTAGAGGTTGCGTTGCTTTTCGAGGTTATTGGCCATGCCGGCGATCTCGATGGCTAACTCATCGTTTCGCCGCGCTTGGTCAAAGTTGTGCGCCACAAAGCGCCAGGCCAAGGCCGCCATCCAGAGGCTGAAGATGAGGGTGCCGATCTGCAGCAGGCCATAGCTGTTGAAGAAGTGCGTAAAGTAGCTGTCGATCAGGTCGGCCACGATGAAGACGCTGAGCAGAATACAAGGCGGCAAGAGCTGGACCGCCATCGGGTTCTTTTGCTTGACGCGCTCATAGACGGCGTTTTCCATAAAGGCGGCAAAGATGATAGCCATCACAAAACGCATGATCGTGCCGCTCTGGGCAAAGGGCAGAACGCCGGTCAGATGGGCGGCCACCGCCAAGATGGCCACGATCTGCGCAAAAATGGCCAAGGACGAGAGAAAGAGGGTCTGGGCGGACATAATGAAGCGGTTGCCAAAGGCCAAGAAGGGCGGCAGAAACGAGAACATCGCAACATAGCCGAGGACATAGAGCGGCGCCTGGGGCGGCATCAGATAGATCATCAGGTTGTTGATCGAGAGGCTCCAGACGCCAAAACAAAAGCACGATAGCCCCAGCCAGATGAGCGCCGCGCCCGAGGGGATGCGCCGCCAGATGGCCAGCGAGGCCACGATCAGGATGATGCCGCCGAGTGTCAAAAAGATGCTGAGCAAAAAGAACCCGATGTTTGAGGTAAAGAGCTGCCAAAAGAGCAGCGAAGAGTCGCTGAAATAAAAGAGCGGCAGGCTGAGCGAGTTTGAGGCCTCGGCCAGCGTGTAGCTAAAGACCAGATGCTTAGAGCCCGCCTCATCGGGCAAGGCGACGATGCCGATGGCCGGCGCCGGCGTCTTTTGAAAAGCTGGATAAATGCCGGGCTGCCCGGTCGAGAGTATCAGCTCGCCATCCGAACTGACGTCGAGCGCCGCCCCGCGCACATCATAGAGCAAGCTGGCATGCTGATTGGTGTTGACCGTGCAACTCAAGACGACTTGGTCGCCCGGGCTGAGCGAGGTCAGGGTCGTGGGCAGCGTGACCTTTTGGGACGTGCCGCCATTGATCGTCACCTCGGCGGTCCTGATCGAGCGCAGATCGTTCCAATGGAAGGCCACGTTGTTGCGCGCCGAGACCGTGAGGCCGAATAAAAGTGCGACCAAAAGGAGAAGGATGCCGACCAGGGCCAAGTGGGTGGCCGTGATGAACTTGCGCGCCGGACGCCTTTTAGGAAAATCACTCAACTTGGCGCCCCGTTGCC
>WRFC01000061.1 GCA_009779015.1 Coriobacteriia bacterium
CCGGGCTCGCTATGCGAATCCGCCGTCAGCCAGCGGCCGGTGAGCCCCGCTATTCGTTCCCCAGCTGCTCGACGTTCGTGAACTCGTCCAGCCCGTCGCCGAATTTGCTCAGCAGCTTCTTGTACTTGGGCTCGCGCTGCTTCCAGAGCGCGTAGACCGGGGTGGCGATGGCGATCGACGAATAAGAGCCCAGCAACAAGCCGATAGACATGGCAAAGGCAAAGTCGCGGAGCGTTGCGCCGCCAAAGAAGAGCATGGCCAAAACCGGGATCAGCGAGACCAGCGTGGTATTGATGGTGCGCTGGATGACCTGGTTGAGCGAGTGGTTGGCCACCGTCATAAAGCTGTGGCGGGCCGTGTTGCCGACGTTGTCGGTGATGCGGTGGAAGACCACGACCGCATCATAGAGCGAGTAGCCCATGATCGTGAGCAAGGCCGCGACGACGTTCGGGGTCACCTCCCGCCCGGTGACGGCATAGATGCCGATGATGATGAGCAGGTCGTGGACCAGCGAGAGGACTGCACAAAGACCCATCTTGTATTCGAAGCGGATGGCGATATAGATGATGATCAGGGCGATGGCCACAAAGAAGGCGATGGCCGAAGTGCGTGTGACCGAGGCGCCCCAACTGGGGTTGATCGTGTTTACCTCGACCGACTGGGCATCTAGCCCCAGAGTGCTGACGATACTGTCGGCCAAGGCCGAGGCCGTGGCGGCATCGGTGATCGGGACCCGCACGATGAACCCTGACTCGCCGGTCGTGGCGTCGGTGGTGGTCTGGACGACAGCACCAGTCTGCCCGGCATCGTCGAAGGCCTGGCGCATCTGCTCGATACTCAGGTCGCCGGTCGATTTGAAGTCCATTGAGCTGCCGCCCACGAACTCGATGCCAAAGTTCAAAAGGCTGCCCGTGGTAACTGTCCGCACCGGCAAGGCGATCAGCGCCGCCAACACTAGGACTGCGGAGACAATAAAGAAGATCCGCCGATGGACGAGGAAGTTGACTTCTCTTTTAATCATTCTAGGCATGTTGCTCGCCTCGTTTCAGCTCGCCTGCGGCGTGCGCGTGGTCTTCGTCTTCTTTAATACCCCAGAACTTGGCATTCTTTGCAATGACCCGTGGTGCTAAGAGCCTGATCAAAGGCGACTTGAACAAGAGCATCGTCGCAATGTCGCAGACCACGCCCAAGGCCAGGGTGAGGCCGAAGCCTTTGACCGAGCCGACGGCGATGAAGAAGAGGGCGAGCGCTGAGACGAGGGTCACCAGATCGGCATCGATCGAGGTCTGGATGGCATGGCGGACGCCCGTGATAGAGGCCGCCCGTACCGACCGGCCCATGCGGATCTCTTCTTTAAACCTCTCTAAGACGAGGATCGAGGAGTCGGCGGCTACGCCGATCGCCAAGACAATTCCGGCGATGCCGGCCAGAGACAGGGCGAACAGCCCAAAGAACGAGAGCAGTGCTAAAAGCCCCAGGTAGAGCAAGGCAAAGACGAAGATCGAGGCCGCAGTCAAGATGCCCAGCCCGCGATAGAAGGCCAAGAGGTAGAGGGCGACCAGTAAGAGGCCGATCAATGCCACGAGGACGCCGGCCCGCAACGAGTCTTGGCCGAGCGTCGGGCCGACGACCTGGGCCGTGGCCACAGTCAGGCCGACCGGCAGCGACCCGGACTGGAGGATCGTCTTGAGCTGGTTGGCCTGGTCGATCGTGTAGTTGCCGGTAATCGAGACCTGCCCGCTGGTGATCGCGTTCTGGACGGCCGGGGCGCTCTGGACATAGCCGTCCAGCAAAATCGCGACCTTGCCCTTGGTCGGGTAGAGCGCGGTCGTGGTAGCCCCAAAGGCCGAGGTGCCAGCGCCATCGAGCGTGATGTTGACGGCATAGTAGGGGCTCGTATCGCTCTCGCGGCCAACGGTCACCTGGGTGATGTTAGAGCCTGTAAAGACCGGCGTATAGGTGCTGGCATCGAGCTTCAGGGGCGCCCAGTCGGCGCTTGAGCCCGAGAACTGCGAGATCGGCAGCGAGCTGTTGTCGATCGGGTTCGTGACAATCGAGCTGGGCAAGGGCAGCTCGGCTGCGGCCTGCGACGTGCTGTCCGTGCTGGCCGTGCTCGATGACCCGAGGCTGGACTGCTCGACAAAGAGCTCGGCACTGACGGGCACGTCGGTCATCCGGCTTAAGACGCCGTTGCTCATCAGGTAGTCGCGTGAGACGTATTGGCCGTTGTCGATGAGGCCGCTGACCGTCGTGTCTGTGACCTTCGAGAGGTCGACGAACTCTAAGACGCCGGCCTGGCCGATGACGTTCAAGGCCTGGGTCTGATCGACCACGCCCGGGATCTGGACAAGCAGCTGGTTGCTGCCCTGGACCTGGACGCTGGCCTCTGAGGCGCCCAACAGGTTGACGCGGCGGTCGACGATCTGCTGGGCCGCCGTCATATCGTCGGTCGTGACGGCCGACCCATCGGGCTTGGCGGCCTCTAAGACCACCGAAAGCCCGCCTTGGATATCCAAGCCTTGATGTATCCGGGTCGCGGGCGGCCAAAACATCGCGACCGCGCCCGCCAGAAGTATGACCAGGATAACCAGCAGCCTAATGTGCGGCCGCCTCTCTGAAGGCCTCTTCTTGACTGTGAATCTTCTGTCTGGCATCGTGTTCCTCTCACCATAGCCCAACCTGGGTAAACACTCTGATAAACACAAATAATCAGTATAACATTTATGCCCGCCGGTTTAGTAATCTTTACAAGCCGGGGCCTTCTCCCACTCTTTTATAAAGCCAGACAGCTGATTTGCCATGATCTGGCTGCGCAGGACCTGCATCAGGTTGGTCAGGTAATAGAGGTTGTGGATCGAGAGCAGGACCGAGGCCAAGATCTCGCGGCTCATAATCAGGTAGCGCAGGTAGGCCCGGCTGTAGGACTGGCAGCAGGGGCAGCCGCACTCTGGGTCGAGCGGCCCGAGGTCGTTGGCAAACCGCGCGTTGCGCAGGTTCAGGCGCCCTTGGCTAGAAAAGGCCGAGCCCATACGCGCGGTGCGCGTGGGCAAGACGCAGTCGAAGAGGTCGACCCCCAGGGCCACGGCGCGCACCAGGCTGGTCGGGTTGCCCACCCCCATCAGGTAGCGCGGCCGGCCGGCGGGCAGCGCGGCGGCGACCGGCGCCAGGCCCTCGAGCATCAGGCGGTGGTCCTCGCCGACCGAATAGCCGCCGATGGCAAAGCCCTCGAAGGGCCGGCCTTGGCCGTCGGTCTCGAGCAGGCGTTGGATGCTCTGGGCGCGCAGGTCGTCGTAAAGGCCGCCCTGGACGATCGCGAAGAGCGCCTGCTGGGGGTTGGTCTGCGCCCGCCGGCAACGCCCGGCCCAGTCCGCCGAGCGCCGCACGGCCGTGGCCACAAAGCCGTGCTCGGCCGGGTAGGGCGGGCATTGGTCGAGCTGCATGACGATATCGGCACCCAGCTCGTTTTGGATGCGCATGTTCTCTTCGGGGCTCCAGCGGTGGCGCGAACCGTCGATGATGCTTTGAAAGGCCACGCCCTCGTCGTCGATCTTGACGGTGTTTGCCAGCGAGAAGATCTGGAAGCCGCCGGAATCGGTGAGGATCGAGCGGTCCCAGTTCATGAACTTGTGCAGGCCGCCGGCACGGGCGATGAGGCTGCTGCCGGGGCGCAGGTAGAGGTGATAGGTGTTGGCCAGCACGACCTGGGCGCCCAGGGCCTTGAGCTGCTCGACCGTCAGCCCCTTGACCGTGGCATGCGTGCCGACCGGCATAAAGGCCGGCGTCTGAACCGTGCCATGCGGTGTCTGAAAGAGGCCGGCGCGGGCGTTTGTGCCGCTGTCGGCGTTCTGGAGCGTGAAGGCGAAGGGAGGGTTACTCATCGGCTGGCCTGCCGCTCGGCCGGTTGGTCGCTGCTGACTGGCTGGCATGAAGCGGGAGAAGTGCCGGGGGCAGGGGCGGCTGGCTGCTCGGCCGGTTGGCCGTTGCTGGCCTGCCGCCCGTCGGCCAACTGGCCGCGGCTGGCCTGCCGCCCGTCGGCCAACTGGCCGCGGCTGGCCTGCCGCTCGGCCTTCTTCTGGCGGCGGCGCTCGCGGGCGGCGGCGCGCTCGAGTTCGGCCTCTTGCTGCGAGTAGGCGCAGCCGCAGTAGTTCTGGCGGTAGATGCCGAGCTCGCGGGCGCGCTCTTGGCCGCGGGCGTAATGCTCGCGCCAGTCCACAAAGCCTGCCTCTAGCTGGTATGCGGCGGCGGCGCGCTCGATCTCCTCTTCAATCAGCCCGGTGAACTGCCAAGGCGAGATGCTCAGGGTGGTCGAGATAGCCGTAAAGCCGCCCGCCCGGGCCGCGCTGGCCAGGCCAGCAAAACGCTGGTGGTAACAGGCACGGCAGCGGGCTTTTTTGGCCGCCAGGTTATGCGCATAGTCGTCGGCGCCGTCGATCAGCGGATAAACGCCAGCCAGCCCGGCGATCGCGGCCTGCCAGCGCAAAGGGTCATGGACAGGCACCGTCAAGGGTATCTGCTCGGCCTCGGCGTAGGCCTTAAGGGCGCCCAGGCGCGCTCTGAACTCGCCTTCGGGATGTATATTGTCATTGCCGTACCAGAGCTCGAACCCCAGGCCTTGCTCTTTGAGCAGGCGGGTCGGCTCAAGCGAGCAGGGGGCACAACAACTATGGAGCAGGAGTCTGGGCATTTCTCGGGTTTCTCAGGTCTCTCGGGTTTCTCAGGCCTCTTTGGCCGCTTCGGCCTCTCGGGTTCTCAGGCCCAGGCAAGCGCACGCGGTACAACAGAAGCGGCTCTCTCTTGAGAGCCGCTTCTTTCTTGGTCACGGTCGACGTTTGCGGCTTGTTTAGAGCTTGCGCACGTTGCTGGCTTGCAGCTTACCGTTCTGGCCGGTTGTGATCTCAAACTCGACTTGGGCACCCTCTTCGAGGGTCTTGAATCCGTCAGCCTGGATCTCGGAATAATGAACGAAGAGATCATCGCCATCCTCACGCGAGATAAAGCCATAGCCCTTGTCCGGATTGAACCACTTTACACTACCTTCAGCCATTTGCTTGCCTTTCTTACTGCCCGTGGGCAAAACCGATGGCGCCTACCTGCAACCAAGAGACAAACGCCATATAACCTAACAGGTGAGAAACCTGTACGGTCGTATACTACCACATCCATGATTCACCGAATACGCTGAAGTAAGACTTTTAGAACCCCGATCGGCTAGATTTTTCCCGTGGATATTGATGATTTTGAAAGTCCGCCGAATTTATCCCGCTAAAGAGGCGCCGATCGTCCGAATAATGCCCGGTCCGAGGCGGGCCGGCCAGGCCAGGGTAACATCGGTTCTTAATAGCTGACCTGCGCCTCTAACCATTGTATACTGATACCTGATCTAGCGAGTGGGTCCAACAGCCAATCAAATATCGTCCTTCGCACAGCGTCATCGCGGCAACACCGTTTCTATGAGGGGAGAAACCATGGGTATTTTGCTGACTGCATCATCCCGGTCGTTTTTACGGCCTCTGTCTAGGCTTTTGCCAGAATTCATCTCTAGACGAATATTATTAGGGGTATGCCTCGCCTTTATCATGGCCTTGTTAGGGCTCGGCGTGGCATTGGCCGGGCCCGC
>WRFC01000062.1 GCA_009779015.1 Coriobacteriia bacterium
CCACCCCCGACGCAGCGCCAACTGAAAGCGAGGCCGACCATGCCTAAACGCACCGACATCCAAAAGATCCTCCTCATCGGCAGCGGCCCAATCGTCATCGGCCAGGCCTGCGAGTTCGACTACTCGGGCACCCAGGCCTGCAAGATGCTGGCCGAGGACGGCTTTGAGGTCGTCTTGGTCAACTCCAACCCGGCCACCATCATGACCGACCCCAGCATGGCCACGCGCACCTACGTCGAGCCCCTGACCGTGCCCTCGATCACGCGCATCATCGAGCGCGAGCGCCCGCAGGCCCTTCTCCCCACTATGGGCGGCCAAACGGCGTTGAACTGCGCTGTTGAGCTGGGCCGCTTGGGCGTGCTCGAGAAGTACGACGTCGAGGTCATCGGCTGCGACCTCGAGGCCATTCGCTGCGGCGAGGACCGCAAGCTGTTTGCCGAGGCCATGGACGCCATCGGGCTGGAGTGCGCGCGCAGCGGCTATGCCTATTCGCTTGAAGACGCCGAGGCCTTGGCCGAGCAGATCGGCTACCCGGTGGTGCTGCGGCCGTCGTTTACGCTGGGCGGCGCCGGCAGCGGCGTGGCCTGGGACGGCGACCAGCTGCGCGAGATCGTCTCGCAGGGCCTGGCGCTCTCGCAGATTGGCGAGGTGCTGGTCGAAGAGAGCGTGCTGGGCTGGAAGGAGCTGGAGATCGAGGCCGTGCGCGACCGCCAGGGCAACGGTATCATCGTCTGCTCGATCGAGAACGTTGACGCTATGGGCGTGCACACCGGCGACTCCATCACCGTGGCCCCGGCCATGACCATGACCGAGCCCGAGTACCAGCGCATGTGCGCGGCCTCACTAGCAATTCTGGAGAAGGTCGGCATCAACTCGGGCGGCTCGAACATCCAGTTTGCGATCAACCCCGAGGACGGGCGGATGATCGTCATCGAGATGAACCCGCGCGTCTCGCGCTCCAGTGCGCTGGCCTCTAAGGCCACGGGTTTTCCGATTGCTAAGATCGCCACCAAGCTGGCCGTTGGCTACGACCTGGACGAGATCCAGAACGAGGCTACTGGGGTGACGCCGGCCAGCTTTGAGCCGAGCATCGACTATGTGGTGGTCAAGGTCCCGCGTTTTGCCTTTGAGAAGTTCAAGGGCACCGAGACGGTGCTGACCACGCGCATGAAGGCGGTCGGCGAGGTGATGTCTATCGGCCGCACCTTTGAAGAGGCCATTGGCAAGGCCATGCGCTCGCTCGAGACCGGGCGCGCCGGCCTGGGGGCAGACGGCAAGGACGAGTTTGACGAGGAGCATTTTGCCGAGCTCGTTGCCCTGCCCACCGAGCAGCGGCTCTACTATGTGGCCGAGGCCTTGCGCCGGGGGCAGAGCGTCGAAGAGCTGTTCCAAGCCACGAAGATCGACCCCTGGTTCTTGCAAAGCATCAAGAACGTCGTGGACACGCAAGAGGCGCTGAAGGGGTGCGAGCTGAACGGCCTGGCCGCTGCCGACCTCTGGCAGGCCAAGCGTATGGGCCTCTCGGACATCCAACTAGCCTGGCTGACCGGGTCGACCGAGGCCGACGTGCGCAGCCGCCGCCAAGAGCTGGGCGTGACCCCGAGCTTTAAACAGGTCGATACCTGTGCGGGCGAGTTCGCCAGCTCGACCAACTACTTTTATAAGGCCTACGAGCCCACGCCCAGCGAGGTGCCGGCGGCCTCCAAGCCCCGCGTCGTCATCCTCGGCGCCGGGCCAAACCGCATCGGCCAGGGCATCGAGTTCGATTACTGCTGCGTGCACGCCTCGTACGCCTTGGCCGAGGCCGGCTTTGAGACCGTCATGGTGAACTGCAACCCTGAGACCGTCTCGACCGACTACGACACCTCGGACCGCCTCTATTTTGAGCCTCTGACCTTGGAGGACGTAATGGACGTGATCGAGCTCGAAAAGCCTGTGGGCGTGCTCGTCACGCTGGGCGGCCAGACCCCGCTGAAGCTCGCCCAGGCGCTGCTCGATTACGGCGTGCCGATCATGGGCACCCAGCCCGAGGCCATCGACCTGGCCGAGGACCGCGAGCGCTTTGCCGCGCTGCTCGACCAGATGGAGATCGCCTACCCGCCCTCGGGCACGGCTGCCAGCCCCCAAGAGGCCGCCGCCCAGGCCGCCCGCCTGGGCTTTCCGCTGCTCGTGCGCCCGAGCTACGTGCTGGGCGGGCGCGGCATGGTGATCGCCTACGACCAAGAGACGCTAGGCGAGTTCATCCAAGAAGCCGCCCGCGTGACGCCTGACCACCCGGTCTACCTCGACCACTTCTTAGAGTCGGCCATCGAGGTTGACGTTGATGCGCTCTGCGACGGCCAGTCGGTCTACATCGGCGGCATCCTCGAGCACATCGAAGAGGCCGGCATCCACTCCGGCGACTCCAGCTGCTGCCTGCCGCCCTTCTCGCTCTCCCAAGCGATCATCAACAACCTCCGCGACATCACCACGCGCCTGGCCTTGGCCGTCGGCGTCCGCGGGCTCGTAAACATCCAGTTTGCCGTCAAAGACACGCAGGTCTTTGTCATCGAGGTCAACCCACGCGCCAGCCGCACCGTGCCCTTTACGGCCAAGGCCACCGGCGTGCCCCTGGCCAAATGTGCGGCCCGCATTATGGCGGGCGAGAAGATCGCCGACCTCGGCCTGCCGCCCGACGACCGCGAGATCAGGCACTTTGCGGTCAAAGAGGCCGTCATGCCCTTTGGCCGCTTCCCCGGTGCCGACATCATCCTCGGCCCCGAGATGAAATCGACCGGCGAAGTCATGGGCATCGGCTCGAGCTATCCGATCGCCTACGCCAAAACGGCGCTTTCCATCGACTACTCGCTGCCCACCGAGGGCACGGCCTTCATCAGCGTCTGCGACAAAGACAAGCGCGCCATCCTCTCGGTGGCCTCGAACCTCTGCCACCTGGGCTTCTCGCTGGTCTCGACCGTCGGCACCTCACGCACCTTGGCGGCCGCCGGCATCCCGGTCAAGTTCGTCCGCCGCACCTCTGAAGAGAGCCCGAATATCGCTGACGCCATCGCCGGCGGCTACATCTCGCTGATGATCAACACGCCGTTTGGCGAGACCAGCCGCTCGGACGGCTTTTGGCTGCGCACGGCCGCCGTCCGCCACGGCATCGCCTACGCCACGACCCTGGCCGGGGCCAATGCCATCACCCGCGCCATCGAGGTCGCCCAGCGCGACGCGGCCGGGTCCGGCGAGCTGGCCCCGATCGCGCTCCAAGACATCAAATGAGAGGGTAGGCGAGCACGATGCCTGACGCTATCAGCGGGAGAAGAGACGAGGTTGACGCTGCGGGCGGCGCTGCGGCGGGCGCCCCGGGCGGCGTTGCAGCGGGTGCCCCGGGCGGCGCTGTGACGGGTGCCCCGGGTGCCCCGGGCGGCGCTGTGACGGGTGCCCCGGGCGCCCCGGGCGGCGCTGCGGCGGGCGCCCAGATCGTCGAGACGGCCACGGTTTATGCCAACCAAGGGCTTGCTCCCGGCATCTATAGCCTCACGCTCGATGCCCCGCGCATCGCCCCCCTGGCCCGCCCTGGGCAGTTCGTGCACCTTGGCCTTGGCCTGGCTACTGCTGGCCAAGACAGCCCGCACCCGCTGCGCCGCCCCTTCTCGGTCTACCAGGTGGGGGCAGACAGGCGCGGTGACTTCCAGCGCCTGACACTGCTCTATCAGACTATCGGCAGCGGCACGCTGGCAATCAGTAGGCTGCAGCCCGGCGATGCGGTCAGCCTGCTTGGGCCGCTTGGCCGGGGCTGGCAGCCGCCGGTGGCAACGCGGCGCGCGCTGCTCGTCGGCGGCGGGGTCGGCTTTGCCCCGCTGGCTCTTCTGGCCGGTGCCCTGATGGCGCGCTCGGTAGAGGTGCACGCCCTGGTCGGGGCGCGTAACCTGGCCACCTTGAACGCCCTGTTGGGCGGCGGCTTGGCTTGTCTCCCTTATCCTGACCGCACTCAAGACGCGCTCTTGGATGCCCGCCATTTCATACATCTGGCCACCGACGACGGCAGCGCCGGCTACCACGGTCTGAACGTCGGGCTCTTGTCCGACCTGCTGGCCCAGTACGACTTTGACTACATTGCGGCCTGCGGCCCCGAGCCGATGCAAAGGGCGGTCGCCTTGGCTGCCCGCCAGCACAGCATCTATTGCGAGGTCTCGCTCGAAAGGCATATGGCCTGCGGTATCGGCGCCTGCCTCTCGTGCATCGTGCAAACCGGCAGCGGTACCCAACGGGCCTGCCTGGACGGCCCGGTCTTTGACGCCCAGGAGGTGGTCTGGTGAGTGCTATCAAGGTGCCGGTCGACCAACAGACCGGCCAACACCCGGGTTCGTCGGTCGACCAGCAGACCGGCCAACGGCCCGACGCGTCGGTCGACCTTCGCTCTAACCTGGCCGGCCTGACGCTGGCCAACCCGATTGCCGTGGCCTCGGGGACATTTGCCTCGGGCCGCGAGTTCGCCCAGCTGCGCGCCAACCAGCTGGCCGCCGACGGCTGGCCAGGCCAAGGCGGCATGCCGGGTACAGGCGCCAGATCAAACGGCGACAGCGCCCAGGCTGCGAGCACCAGCCAAACTGACAACACTTTTACTGGGGAGAAAAGCGAGCGACCCGGCAGCTTGACCGGCCGCCCCGGATCCGCCCCAGACGGTTTCGCTCCGGACCCGGCTCCGGCCTCGAGCGCTCTTCTCCAGGGAATTGGCGCGCTTTTTACCAAGGGCGTCTCGTTTGACCCCTGGCCAGGCAACGCGGGCGTGCGCATCACCGAGACGGCGAGCGGGATGCTCAACTCGATCGGGCTGATGAACCCCGGGGTCGAGGGCTTTTGTGCCAACGACCTGGCTTGGCTGGCCGATTGCCCGGTGCCCGTGATCGTCAACGTCTGCGGCCAGAAGACGATCGACTACATGGCGGTCATCGAGCGGCTCGAAGAAGAGCCAGCGGTGGCCGGTTACGAGCTGAACATCTCGTGCCCTAACGTCTGCTGCGGCGGTATGGCCTTTGGCACCGACCCGGATGCTGCCGCCGATGTCACGGGGCGCTGCCGCTCGGTCACCCGGCGGCCGCTGCTGGTCAAGCTGACGCCCAACATTACCGAGGTCAGCGAGGTCGCCCGCGCCGTTGAGGCGGCCGGTGCCGACGGCATCTCGCTGATCAATACGGTGGCCGGCATGGCCATCGACATCAAGGCGCGGCGGCCGCTCTTTGAGCGTAAGGTGGCCGGGCTCTCTGGGCCGGCTATCAAGCCGATTGCGCTTTGGGCGGTCTACCGCGTGGCCCAGGCCGTGCAGGTCCCGCTGGTCGGGCTGGGCGGCATCAGAACGGCTGCGGATGTTGTCGAGTTCATGCTGGCCGGCGCCAGTGTGGTGGCCATCGGCACCGATAACTTCACGCAGCCCGGCCATGTCTTTGAGCTGGCCGACGAGCTGCGCGCCTGGTGTGCGGCCGAGGGCGTAAACGACATCAAGGCCCTGGTCGGCGCCCTGGAATGAGGGGCGGTGCCCGGTAGTCAGCTGGCTTGCTGCACGAGGCCGGCCTGGGCACCAGCTAGGCGCCAAACCCGAGACCGGCCG
>WRFC01000063.1 GCA_009779015.1 Coriobacteriia bacterium
AGAAGAGCCTGAGGGGCCAGAAAGCGAAAGCCAAGAAGAGGCTGCGGAAACCGGTGTGGCCATTGGCTGACGAGATAGAACATCCCGACTACGAGCTCGCCGAGAGCCTGCTGGGCCAAATCACTTCTCCCCTTGACCTGCATAATATGGCGGATGGGCAGCTTGGGCAGCTGGCTTTAGAGCTGCGCCAGCGGATAGTCTCGGTGACCTCGCGGCTGGGCGGCCATTTGGCCAGCAGCCTTGGCGCCACGGACCTGATTGTGGCCTTGCACAGCGTTTATGACACGCCCACGGACCGTATCGTCTTTGACACGGGGCACCAGGCCTACGCCCATAAGCTGCTGACCGGCCGGCGCGCGGCCTTTCAGACGCTGCGCAGCTGGGGCGGGATCTCGGGCTTTACGCGCAAGGACGAGAGCCCGTACGATGTGCATGACTCGGGGCACGCCTCGGACTCGCTTTCGATAGCCATGGGGCTGGTTCTGGCGCGCGACCTGGACGGGCGCGCCGAGAAGGTCGTGGCCGTCATCGGCGACGCCGCGATCTCGGGCGGCATGGCCTTTGAGGCGCTCAACCAGATTGGGCATGAGGCGCGCGACATCACGATCGTCTTGAACGACAACGAGATGAGCATCTCGCACAATGTTGGTGCGCTCTCGCTGCATCTGGCCAAGATCCGCACGTCCAGGCCTTATCGCTGGACCCGCGACGCCGTTGAAGGGCAGCTCGGGCGGCTCGGTCGCCCCGGGCGGTTTCTTGTGCGGGCGGGCGAGCGGGCAAAAGACGCCTTTAAGAAGTTCGTCGTCAACGGCGACTTCTTTGAAGATATGGGCATCACCTACCTGGGGCCGGTGGACGGCCACTCGATCAGCAACCTGCGCAAGGTCATGCAGGCCGCTTGTAAGATCAAAGGGCCGGTGCTCATCCACGCGGTCACCCAAAAGGGCCATGGCTACCTGCCGGCCGAGCGCGACCCCGAGAAGTTCCATGGCGTCAGCGCCTTTGACCCGGCCACCGGCCTGCCCACGGGCCCGTCGGCGCAGCTGAAGAGCTACACGCAGGTCTTTTCGGACGCCATCGTGGCCGAGGCTGCCGAGCGTCCCGAGATCGTGGCCATCACGGCCGCCATGCCTTCAGGCGCCGGCCTGGCTGCCTTTGCCGAGCACTACCCGGCGCGCTTTTTTGACGTCGGCATCGCCGAGGAGCACGCCGTGGCCCTCAGCGCCGGCCTGGCGCTGGGCGGCAAGCTGCCCGTCGTGGCCATCTACTCGACCTTCTTGCAACGCGCCTTTGACCAGGTCGTAACAAACGTCAGCCTGATGAACGTGCACGTCGTCTTCTGCCTCGACCGCGCCGGCCTGGTCGGCGAGGACGGCACCACGCACCACGGGGTCTTTGACCTGGCCTACCTGCGCACCATCCCCAACATGCAGATCATCGCGCCGGCCGACGCCCAGCAGGCGGCCGACGCCTTGCACACGGCGCTGGCCATGAGCGGCCCCGTGGCTATACGTTATCCACGGGGAGAAGCGCCGGCGGCACTGCCCGTGGTGGGCGGGGCGGCGGGTGCGGGCGATGGCGCGGCGGGCGCGGGCGCTGGCGCGGGTGCCGGCGCCGACGCGGGTGCCGACGGGGGCGCGGGTGCGGACGGGGGCGGCTCGACGGCTGCGCCGGGCGGGCCGCAGGGGGCGGGTGCCCCGCAGCTGCTCGCGACCGGTGCCTCGGCCTGTCTGCGCCAAGGTGCCGACCTGGCCATCCTGGCCATTGGCAGCATGGCCGCGCGGGCGCTGCAGGCGGCCGGGCTACTGGCGGCCGAAGGCATCGAGGCGGCCGTTTATAACATGATCTGGGTCAAACCGGTCGACCGCCGGCTCTTATCTGGCTTAGCTGATGACCGGCTGATCGTGACCGTTGAAGAGGGCACGTTGATCGGCGGCTTTGGTTCGGCCGTGCTCGAGGCCTTGGCCGAAGAGGGCGTCACCCCTGCCCACGTGCTGCGCATCGGCATCCCCGACCACTTTGTCACGCATGGTGCGATGGACCGCCTGATCAGCGAGCTCGGCCTCGACCCGGCCTCTTTGGCAGCAAAGATCAAGCGTGCCTACGAACAACAAGATACGCCTCGATGAGCTGGCCGTCCAACGGGGGCTGGCGGCCACGACGGACGAGGCCGCGCGCCTGCTGATCGCGGGCGCCCTGGTCAGCGCGGGGCTGGCCAACCCCAAGCCGGGCAGCCTGGTGGTCGCCGACTCTGACATCGACCTCCATCTCCGCCGCCCGCCCGCCTCTTATGTCTCGCGCGGCGGCCAAAAGCTCGCGGCCGGCCTCAGCCATTTTGCCCTCGACGTCAGCGGCGCCCGTTGCCTCGACCTCGGTGCCTCGACCGGCGGCTTTACCGACTGCCTGCTCAAGCACGGCGCGGCCACGGTGACTGCCGTCGATGTCGGCTACGGGCAGTTTGACTTCCAGCTCCGCCAAGACCCGCGCGTCCGCCTGCTCGAGCGCACCAACCTCCGCTCGCTGCCCCAACCAACGCCCGACGCGGCCTTTGACCTGATCGTCGCGGACCTCAGCTTTACGGCCACGAGCCCGCTCTTTTGTACACTAAGCACTTTCTTAAGGCCCCAGGGGCAGCTGCTGGTCTTGATCAAGCCCCAGTTTGAGACGGGCCAGCCGACTGCGGTGGTAACCGCCGCCGCCGAGCATCAGCGCATCCTCGAGGCCGTGCTGGCGCGCGCCACGGCGGCCGGCCTGGTCGCGCGCGGGCTCGTGCATTCGCCCGTCAAGGGCCCCAAGGGCAACATCGAGTTCTTGTTCTGGGCAACCCAAACAGGCAAAGCTGCTACTATTGACGTTCATCAAGTAGTTTTGACGGCTCATCGGCGATTGGATAAAAAGACATGAGTGTGCTGCTCGTTTCGAATATCACAAAGCCAGAGGTGGCTGTTCACCTGCAGAGGATCCAAGAGCGCTTAGATGCCCGCCACGTTGATTATCAGAGCGCGAGCGGAGAAGACCTGGCGTTGGCGGCGCCTTCGAGTGCCCGGTTGGCCGCCCAGATCGAGGAGTTCGAGCTCGTCTGCAGCTTTGGCGGCGACGGCACCACGTTGCGGGCGGCGCGCGCCATCGGCCTCAGCGGCGTGCCGCTGTTGAGCTTTAACTTTGGCAACGTCGGCTTTCTTTCGGGTGCCGACCAGCCCCAGATGCTGGCGGCCTTAGACGCCGCGCTGGACGGCCGGGCCGAGGTCGATCAGCGCCCGCTGGCGCAGGTCGACGTGGTGTTTGCC
This sequence comes from Coriobacteriia bacterium, assembly GCA_009779015.1. Taxonomy (GTDB): domain Bacteria; phylum Actinomycetota; class Coriobacteriia; order Coriobacteriales; family UBA8131; genus WRFC01. The sequence goes on from WRFC01000063.1 coordinate 3,288, forward strand.
AACGGCCTCGAGCTGCGCCAGTTCACCCTCAACGAGGTCGCCATCTCGCGCGGCAACTTTGGCCGTATCGTCAGCCTGAACCTCTACATCAACGACATTTTGATCGACAACATCTGCGGCGACGGGGTCTTGGTCTCGACCTCCACGGGCTCCACGGCCTACGCGCTCTCGGCCGGCGGCCCGCTCATCTACCCCGGCTTTGGCGGCCTCGTGACCGTGCCCATCTCGCCCCACAGCCTCAAGGCCTGGTCGATCGTCACGGCGCCGACCGACTGCGTGAGCATCGCCCCGCACTCCAACAACGCCCAATCGATCGTCGCCTTCTTGGACGGCGAGGTGCTGGAATGCCCGGGCGGCGGCTTCTGCGGCCTCGAAGACAAGCCGGGCGAGCCCGAGATCGCCTCGGTCAGCGTCTGCCCCGGCACTTCTCCCCTGAATTTATTACGCTACGACGAATATGACTTTTATAGCCATATCTCTGAGACATTCTTTAGGAACAAGGCATGATCGACGAGCTGCAGGTCCGCAATTACGCGCTCATCGCCGATGCTAACCTCGAGTTCTCGCCCGGCTGTACGGTTTTGACTGGCGAGACGGGCGCGGGCAAGACGGCGCTCATGGGGGCGCTCAAGCTGTTGATTGGCGAGCGCGCGGACAGCCTTTTGATCAGGGACGGGGCGGCCGAGCTGGCGGTCAGCGCGCGGCTCTCGGGGCTGGTCGGCGCCGCCGGCGGCGGGGCGGACGAGGTGGACGAGGACGACGCCGAGGGCGACGTGGAGGGCGGCGCGGTTGGTGCCGCGGTCGGCGCGGCCGGCGTGGGCGACGTGGTCGGCGCGGTCGGCGGCGCAGCCGGTGCCGAGGCCGTGGTCAGCCGGCGGTTGAGCCGCCAGGGGCGCTCGCGCTGCACGCTCAATGACGAGCTCGTGACGGTCTCGACGCTGGCCAGGCGCGTGGGGCCGGGCTTTGAGCTTTTGGGCCAGCACGAGCACCAGTCGCTGCTCTCGCCGGGCGCCCAATTGGACTATTTAGATGACTATGCCCTGGCCTCGGGGCTTGTGCAGGCTGGCTCGGGGCTCGGCCTGGCTGAGGCCAAGGCGGCCTATCGGGCGGCCTTTGCGGCGGCCGGGCTGGCGGCGCTGGCACTGGCCGACCTGCAGCAGGCGGCCATGACCGACGCCCGGCACTTAGAAGAGGCGCGCTTCGTGCTGGCCAGCATCGAGGCTGTTGACCCCGTACCGGGCGAGCTTGAGGCCTTAGAGGCCGAGCTGCCGATCCTCAGGGCAAGCGAGGACCTGGCGCTGGCCGTGGACGCGGCCCTGGCCGAACTGCGCGACGACGGAGCGGCCATCGAGCATCTGGCCTTGGCCATCGCCCAGCTCGAGCATGTCCAAAACATCGACAAACGCCTGGACGAGGCCTGCGCCAAGCTGGGCAGCCTCTCTATCGACCTCGAGGACATGGCCACCGAGCTCAGGCAGTACCGTGAGCTGATCACTTTTGACCCCTCAGCGCTAGAGGCCGCGCTCGACCGGGTCGGCGCCCTCGAGGGGCTGCGCAAACGCTTTGGGCCGCGCATCGAGGATGTCTTTGCGGCCCGTGCCGAGGCCTTGATCAGCCTCCAGCGGGCAGACAACCTGCCGGCCTTGATCGCCGCCGCCGAAGGGCGCCAGGCCAGCTGCGAGGCCGCCTTAGAAGAGGCCGCCCTTGGCCTGAGCAGCCTCAGGCACCAGGCCGCCGCTGACTTGCAGGCGCATTTGAACGCCAGCCTGGCCGAGCTGGCGATGCCCGGCGCGGGCATCGATTTTGCCTTTAGCATGCTCGCGCGCACGGCCTGGACGGCCACCGGCCCCGCCCGCTTTGAGCTGCTCTACCGCGCCTCGCCCAAAAGCCTGGCGCGTCCGCTGGCGCGCATCGCCAGCGGCGGCGAGCTCTCGCGCCTGATGCTCGCCCTCAAGACCGAGATCGGCAGCCCTGACGGCAAGACCCTGGTCTTTGACGAGGTCGACGCCGGTGTCGGAGGCGCCGCCGCCCAGGCCGTGGCCGGCTTTCTGGCGCGCCTGGCCGCCCGCCACCAGGTCATCATCGTCACCCACCTGGCGCAGATCGCCGTCATCGCCGACCGCCATTATGTGGTCGAGAAGAGCGTTCAGACGGCCGCCGACAGCTCTGGCCTGGCCGAGACCAACGTGCGCCTGATCAGCGGCCAAGAGCGCGTCCGCGAGATCGCCCGCATGCTTTCGGGAGAAGAGAGCGCTGCGGCCTTACGCCA
>WRFC01000064.1 GCA_009779015.1 Coriobacteriia bacterium
CGAGCTCACGGCCGAGGACCTGCAGGCCCTGGTGGACGAGTTCAAGCAGCTCTTTACGGACCACGTCAGCGCCGCCGAGTACCCCCAGCTGGTCGTGGGCGGGCAGGTGCAGTTCCCGCAGGATCCCGACATCCAGCTGAACCTGGCCATCCGCGCCGTCTTTGGCTCGTGGATGAACGACCGCGCACAGCTCTACCGCAAGCAGAACAAGATCTCCGACGAGCTGGGCACGGCCGTCAACGTCCAGGCCATGGTCTTTGGCAACAAGGGCGACACCTCGGCCACCGGCGTCGCCTTTACCCGTAACCCGGCTAATGGCGAGAAGGAATTCTATGGCGACTACCTGGTCAACGCCCAGGGTGAAGACGTCGTGGCGGGCATCCGCAACACCAGCCCGATCAGCGACCTCAAGCACGTCGACGGCCTCCAGGGCGCCGGCACCGAGCTCGAAGAGGTCTTCAAAATCTTAGAGAACCACTACCGCGACATGTGCGACATCGAGTTCACGATCGAGCAGGGCAAGCTCTGGATGCTGCAGACGCGGGTGGGCAAGCGCACGGCCGCGGCGGCGCTGCATATCGCCATCGCCATGGTCGACGAAGGCCTGATCAGCAAAGAAGAGGCCGTTTTGCGCATCGACCCGCCGCAGCTCGACCAGCTCTTGCACCCCCAGTTTGACAAGAACGCCACCTACGAGATCGTGGCCAAGGGCCTGAACGCCAGCCCCGGTGCGGCCGTCGGTGCGGCCGTCTTCTCGGCTGCCGATGCCGTGGCCTCGGCCGCCGTCGGGCAGCCCTGCGTGCTCGTGCGTTGGGAGACCAACCCCGACGACCTGGCCGGCATGGTGGCGGCCGAGGGCATCTTGACCAGCCACGGCGGCAAGACCTCGCACGCCGCCGTTATCGCCCGGGGCATGGGCGCCCCCTGTGTCTGCGGCGCCGACTCGTTAAAGATCAACGCCGAGGCCAAGATGGCCTCGATCAGCGGCACCGACATCGTCATCCACGAAGGCGACATCATCTCGATCGACGGCACCAGCGGCGTGGTCGTGATGGGTGCCGTCGACCTCGTCTTGCCTGAGCTGACCGGCGACCTCGATACGATCCTCGAATGGGCAGACGCCTTCCGCCGGCTGGGTGTTTACGCCAATGCCGACAACCCCGAAGACTCCGCGCTCTCACGCAGCTTTGGTGCCGAGGGCATCGGCCTTTGCCGCACCGAGCACATGTTCTTAGGTGAGCGCAAAGAGATCATCCAGAACTACATCCTCTCCGACGACCCGGCCGTCCGCGACGACGCCCTGGCCAAGCTCTTAAAGGTGCAGACCGAAGACTTCTACGGCATGTTCAAGGCCATGGACGGCCTGCCCGTGGTCGTCCGCCTGCTCGACCCGCCGCTCCATGAGTTCTTGGACGACCCGCGGGCCTTAGAGGTCGAGATCACGCGGATGGAGCTGACCGGCGGCGACAAGGACCAGATCGCCACAAAGCGTAACCTCCTCGCCCGTATCGATGCGATGACCGAGTCTAACCCGATGCTCGGCCTGCGCGGCTGCCGCCTGGCCATTCTCAACCCCGAACTGCCGGCCATGCAGGTGCGCGCCATCGCCACTGCCCAGGCCCGCCTGATTAAAGAAGGCCTGCACCCCGAGGCCGAGATCATGATCCCCCTGGTCAGCGTAACGCCCGAGCTGACAGTGCTGCGCTCCGAGGCCGAGGCCGTGATCGCCGAGGTCTCAGCCGAGCTGGGCATTAAGCTGGACCTGCCGATCGGCACGATGATCGAGCTGCCCCGCGCCGCCGTGACCGCCGACGACATCGCCCGGCACGCCGACTTCTTCAGCTTTGGCACCAACGACCTCACCCAGACCACCTTTGGCTTCTCGCGCGACGACGTCGAGGGCAAGTTCATCCCCCGCTACCTCGAGCGCAAGCTGATCCCCTGCAACCCCTTTGAGACGATCGACTCGGGCGTGGCCAAACTGGTCGAGATGGCCTGCCAGCTCGGCCGCAGCGGCAACCCCGGTATCACGCTGGGCGTCTGTGGCGAGCACGGCGGCGACCCAGACAGCGTCAAGGTCTTTCACAGCATCGGGCTGACCTACGTCAGCTGCTCGCCCTACCGCGTGCCCCTGGCACGCCTGGCCGCCGGCCAGGCCGCCCTCGAAGAAGGTCACGCCAAAAGCGACAACCGCTAAAATTCCTTGGGGAGAAGAGCAACGCGGGCCTCGTTTTGAGGCCCGCGTTCTTGTCCGTCCAGCAAGTTCACTAACTCCTTTATCGGACAACTTATATTTTGAATTTGTGATCTGGAGCCAAATCCCCCGCATTTACGCTAAAGTGGTTTATCACTTTAGCCGTAATCGGTCATGAACATTCTTCGGATCTCGGAGCAATGGGGAGATCTGAGGAGCACTGGGCGGCGCTCCTCAGATCCGCATTTTACACTGCCAGTCCCCCTGCCAACAGCCGCTTACTTCTCGATGCTCGCAATATAGTCGCGCATGGCCTTGTCGGTCTCGGCATCGAGCAAGGTCTCGGGTGCCTCGGCCAAGATCTTCTCCACTAGTATGTGGGCTTCTTCGACGACCTCTTTTGAGCCGTCGGCCTGCCATTCCTCAATCGCCCGCCAGTCCGAGACGCTGGGCGCCCAGTAGTCTCTAAAGTGCTCGAGCGTCGAGTCGTTGACCAAAAAGTCCGACATCGGGGCGGCCTCCATGAGGTCTTCCATACCCATCTGCTCGTCGTCAAAGGCCAGGCCGCCGGCCATGTGCTTGACCCGGCCGATCAGCTCGTTATCAAGCACGGTCTTCTCTAAAGAAGAAGTCAGCAGGTTGGCCAGCGCGCTGACGCTTTGGCTGGTCAGGTTGACACCGGCCAGCGCCGTAAAGAGGAGGCTCTGCATGGTCTCCATGCCGGCCTGGAAGTCGACGGTCTTAGACGAGGTAACGCCGGTCTGGGCGCGCGCCGGCAGCTTGTAAAAGTGCTTGACCATCTGGATGCTGGCGGCCAGCATCAGTGCCGTGTCGGGGCTGGCGCATTCCCAAGAGGCCGTGCGCATGTAGCCATAGGTCAGCGAGGCCGAGAGGATGACGGGCACGCCGGGCTGCACGAGCTGGGCCAAGACCAGGCCGGCCAGGCCTTCGGCGATGGTCAGAATCAGGGTCGAGAGCAAGAAGACGGGGCTCGTGATGCCCGTCATGGGCGCCGAGACGATGCAGATCGGCTGGTTGTGCTCGGCAAAGATGCGGATGCCGTCGCAGACGAAGTCCGAGAAGTAGTACGGCGAGTTGGGGCAGACCGTGTGCCAGGTGGCGTAGTGGTTGTCTGTCCAGCCGCTGCCAAAGTAGATGTCAAAGAGCTTGAAGATCTCTTCTTTCTGGTCGATCGTCTCGATCTCCATGGGCGAGAGGATGGCCTTGTCGCTGTGCTTGAACGACTCGTAGACCTGCCAGAGGCCTTTGCTGCGCTGCGGCACATCGTGCGGGCTCAAGGGCGCGTAACCGGCGATGTCCACGTGCTCCAGCGCCTGGTAGAGCTTTTGCAGGTCGGCAAAGTCTTTCATCAGCGGGTCGCGCAGCGTGCCATCAAAGTCGCGCACAAAGACCTCGCCGCCGGCCGGGTGGGTCAAGAGCCCCTCGCCGACCAGCACCGAGCGCTCGGGGTTGGGCGCCGAGAGGCAGAACTTGCCTGGCGTCTGGGCCACGCACTTCTCGACCAGCGCCTTGTCGATAAAGACGGTCTTGCCCTCGACCTTGCAGCCGTGCGACTTCATCAGCTCAACGCAGTCGTCGGCATCAAAGACGATGCCCTTCTTCTCCAACAACTCGCAGGCCTTGTCGTGCACGGTCTGCATCTGGTCGTCGGTCAACAGTCTCAGTTGTCCAGCTACATTCATGTCTTCTCCTTTGCAGTCTTTCTAATCGTCTTTCAAACAGTCTTTCAGACCCGGTTATCAAAAGGCGCGCGCTAGAGCCGTTGGCCCAGCGCCCGCACCTCAGACTCGTGTGCCAGCAGCCACTCGCAAGAATCCGAGAAGTGCTCGCAGTAAAAGAGGTACTCGTACTGGTCGGCCGAGAGGTCGCCCGAGATGGCGCCCTGGGCCCAGCCGTAGACATAGATGGGCGCCTGCAGCATGGCCTCAAAGAAGTATTGCTTCTCAATCTCGGTCAGCGGCGGTATGCGGCCCATATCAACGCAGCCCTTGTTGTAGGCCTTGATGAACTGCTCGACCCGGGCAAGGTCGATGACGCCGCGGGTGGCCAGCCCCCACGAGGCCAGCGTGTAGTGCATGCCCAGGGCGATGTCAAAGAGCCGCGAGTCGATCATCGCCATGTCGTAGTCAAAGCTGCCCGAGACCGACTCGTCGTCCCAGTACTTGAAGTTGCCGCCATGAAAGTCCAGCTGGCAGGGGCATTTGAACATCTGCTCGTAGGCCGCCGCCGGTATCGCCGACTTGGCGCACCAATCGGTGTATTTTTCCTGGTAGGTGTCCATATACTCGGTGATCTTGTTGTCCAGGCCGTTCTCGGCATAGAACTTGCGGTAATCGAGCAGCCGCCGGGGAAAGTCGGATAAGAGCTCGTTGACCTTCAGCTCTTCGTTGGTGCCCAAGAGATTGTCGCCGTGCATGCCCTGGGGGTCAAAGTCAAAGGTCGACGAGTGGAACTGCGCCATCGTCAGGGCGGCGCTCTCGACCGTGATGTCTTTGAGCGTGGGCACGGCCCAGTTGGTCATCCAGTCATAGAGGCGCTTGCCGTCGATGTAGTTGAAGACGGCAAACAAGAAGTCTTCTTTTTGGCTGCCGTAGTCGATGCCCTCGACCACATAGGTCTGGCCGTCGCGGGTCTGAATCGGCGCGGCCGTGTACTCGGCCCCGTGGGCGCGGGCGTGCAAGAGCAGCCGGTGCTCAAAGGTCAGGGCCTCTAGCGTCTTGCCGCTGCGGTACTTGCGCACGATCCAAGTCGACTTGACCCCGTCTTTCTCGGTATAGATGCCAAAGGTGATATTCACGTAGCCGCCAAAGATCTGATAGACCTCAAGCAGCGTGCCGATGTCATAGCGCTCTTCGACCATGTCTTTGATCAGCGCGTAGTAGTAGTGCTCGCGCGCCACTGCGGCCATGTGCGCCGTCGTGGCCGTAATCGTGTCAACATCCAGCTCGAGCTCGCGCAGGTTCTGGGGCGAAGACGGGGTATAGCGCTTCATCTCATCGGTGGCCATCTCAACATAATTGCCTGTAGGCATCTTGAACACACTCCTTCGCTCGGTCTTTTATTCGGTTTTCGGTCTGTTTTCGTCTGGTCGTGAAAGTCTCGTAGCAGTCTCGTAGCAGTCGTCTTGGGTTAAAAACTTGGGGAGAAACAAAAAAGCCTTCATCGGACCCCTGGACTTTGAAGGATCCCATGAAAGCCTCGTTGCTCTCAACATAAATACTGCGTCGTATTTCATTTATTTAGTTGAAACAATATTATGTCCGACACCATAGGGTGTCAAGCGAGACGGCACCAATCGCGGCGCCAATCGCGGC
>WRFC01000065.1 GCA_009779015.1 Coriobacteriia bacterium
ATACTGCTGCCCGAATTCTCACTCTCGCTCATGCTGCAAGCTCCTCTTCGCTGAGTTGTGACATCGCAATTTCTTTATAAACCGCACAGGTTTTAAGCAGCTCTTGATGTTTGCCGCAGCCGACGACCTGGCCTTCAGAGAGCACGATGATCTGATCGGCCTCCATGATCGTGCCGATCCTTTGGGCAACGATCATGCTCGTTACCCCGGCTGTCTGCTTCTTCAAAGCCGTTCGTAAAAGGCGGTCGGTGCGATAATCGAGGGCAGAAAAGCTATCGTCAAAAATGTATATCTCTGGGTCGCGGCAGACCGCCCGGGCAATCGCCAGCCGCTGCTTTTGTCCGCCCGAGATGTTTGCGCCGCCCTGGGCGATGTCGGCCTCATATCGACCATCCATCGACTCGACAAAGTCGCTGCCCTGGGCAATGGCGATGGCCTGGGCGATCTGCTGTTCAGTGGCCGCCCCCTTGCCATTGTCGCCAAAACCGACGTTCGAGCGGACTGTGCCGCGAAACAAAACGGCCTTCTGTGGCACATAGCCGATCTTGTCATAAAGCGCCTCTTCGGTGTAGTCCTTGACATTGACGCCGTCGATCAGCACTTCTCCCTCTGTAGCGTCAAAAAAGCGCGGCACCATATTGATGAGCGTCGACTTGCCGCTGCCGGTGGAGCCGATGAAGGCGATCGTCTGGCCGCGCTGCACGCTAAAGCTGATGTCTTTGAGCACGTAGTTGGCCGCGTCGGGGTATTTGAAGCTGACGTTCTTGAACTCGACCTCGCCCACGCGCCCGGGCTGCCCTTGAGTCTGGGTGCCGCCGACGATGGTCGGCTGGGTGTCTAGCACCTCGTTGATGCGGCGGGCCGAGACGGCTGCCCGGGGGAGCATCACAAACATCATGGTGAGCATCATGAAGGCCATGATGACTTGCATAGCATAAGACGAAAAAACCACCATGTTTGAGAAGATCGGCAGTTTGTCAACAGCCCCGGCAGCGTTGATCAGGTAGGCGCCGATCCAATAGATGGCCAACGTCAGGCCGCTCATGATCATGCTCATGGTGGGCGCCATAAAGGCCATGCTGCGGCTCGTAAAGAGCTGGGTATTGGTTAGCTCGGTGTTGGCCTTGGCAAACTTGGCCTCTTGATAATCCTCGGCGTTATATGCCCTGATGACGCGTAGGCCGGTGAGGTTCTCGCGCGTGGCGTTATTGATATTGTCGGTCAATACTTGCATTTTGCGGAACTTTGGCAGCACAAAGACCATGATCAGCCCAATCATGGCGATCATGACCAGCACGGCCACGCCGGTGGCCAGCGACCAGTCGACGCCCTTGCCGGCGATCTTGATAACGGCCCAGACAGCGGTGATGGGGGCGCTGATAATCATTTGTAGCCCCATCGTGACAAGCAGTTGGATCTGCGTGATGTCGTTGGTAGACCGCGTGATCAGGCTGGCGGTCGAGAAACGATTGATCTCCTCCATCGAAAAAGAATTGACCTTGTCAAATTGCAGGCTGCGCAGCCGGCGCGAGAAAGAGGCCGCGATGCGTGCGGCAAAAAAGCCGACGATGACCATCGAGGCCAGGCTGCCCAGGGCGCAGAGCAGCATAAAGCCGCCTTGCCGCCAGATCTCGCCCATCGAACTGCCCGGCGTTTGCACCAGCTGCGTAATCTGGTTCATGTAATCGGGCATCTTTAAATTGAGCCAGACCTGGGTAACGACAAAGACCACGCAGATCGCGGCCTGCCCCCATTCCTGCGGCTTTAGGTATTTGAAAATCTTAAACATCGATCCTCGTCACTCCAATCACTTATGCTGTTTGCCGTAATTACTATTAACAATAAACCGTATTAGCAACATGGCAATAAAATAAGCTCAGAAAACACCTCGCAATGCTCTGAGCCAGTCGCCTCTGAGGCCAGCGCGTTCAGGCCCGGCCAGACATCTGCCCCTGCGAGACTTTCATAAAACGCTTGAGCAATCGTATAAAATCCTCGGTATCGGTCTGACCCATTTCTTGGAACACCTCGATCATACCGTTATGGATTTTTACGACCTCGGCCTTCACCCGCTGGCGCCCGGCCAAGGTAATGGTAACCAGGATATTGCGCCGGTTGCCCGTGTCGATCTTGCGCTCGATCTGCCCTTTCTTCTCCAGCGCCCCCAGCAGCGCAGAGACCCGGGCGGTGCTGGCCTGTAAGGCCAAGCTGAGCTCTGAAGGCAGCACTTGGGCATTTTGGCGGGCCAAGAACTGCAGCACAAAGAGCTCGCCCCGGTTTGTGCGCGTATAGTCGTTGATAATACTCTGCTTGTGGTTGAGCATGATTTCTTGCAGCGCATAAACAGCGCGCGTTGCATAGTCGCCTGCGTGTGCGGCACCCGCCACGTTGTCCAGCGGGCGCGCATCGTTATCCAGATTCTCCGCCATCATACTCCGGCGCTCCTAGCTTTCCTCTTCAATAATGCTCTTACTTGACACAGCTAACACGGTTAACAATATATGCCATTAGCTTAAATCTGTCAACCGACTCATCGTAACCTTCTGAAGCAAAAGCGTACTCTCTGTGCTATACTAAAAGCACCAGCAAAGCCCGGTTTTAAAGCTTGGGCGGGCGGCGTGGATATGGAATCGGCGGTAGTTGTGGCTACCGCTTTTTCTTTTTCCTAGCCCTCCTTCCTGCGGTAATGGCTCTGCTCAATTCAATGACGAGCATCAAAATGACGCTCAGGTCAGCAATCGCACGAAGCACTCGCATAGGCAGCACCTCCGATCTTTTTCGAAGCGCCGCCCGAAGGACTTTACTGGTCTGGGTATTATAACGCATTCAGTAGATAGAGCAAGTATGCGAGCATAAAATTATAAATCTCGCAAAGCCTGTGGCAAAAAAGCGAAATCTGCTAATGCGGCCTTGCTTCTAGCTAAAAACCTCGCTCAGCCAGTCGGAGTGCTCGCCTGTCCACATCGACTCTAGTTGGCCAAAAACCGTGGCCCAGTCAATGGGCTGGTCAAACAGTATCTCTAGGTAATGCCGGCAGTCCAAATCTACCCCCGAGGCCGGCTCGGGCACCAGCGCACCCGCCGCACCCGCCGCATTCAGCAGGGCCTGGCTGATGGTATACGAGCAGGTCGGGCAGACCGTCACCAGGGTCTGGGCACCGGTTGCCGCCGCCTCGTTGATGACCCGCCAAACCCGCTGCTGAGAGAGCCCGTCATCATAGGCGGGCACCGCGCCACCGGCCCCGCAGCACAGGGTCTCGCTGGCCTGATGCTCCATTTCAACCATCGCGCCTTGCGGTAACGCGCTGGCCAGCGCCGCGCGCACAGCGCTGCCATGGCGGCTGTCCCAGCGGTCATGGCAAGAGTCAAAAACGCAATATCGCCCGTTCAATTGGGGAGAAGTGCCCGCCGCGTCCGCGCCCCCCGCGCCCCCCGCGCCCCCCGCGCCCCCTGCGTACGCGCTCCCTGCGCCGCCCGCGCCCCCAGCGCCCGCCCCCGCGCCCCCCGCGCTTGCGCCCCCCGCGCCGCCCGCCGCCAAAAGCTCGGGCAGCGGCACGATCTCAACCTCGTCTGCCATAACCTCGGCCAGCTCGATGCCGCAGCCCGGGCAGGCCGTGACCAAACGGGTAATGCCCGCCGCCCGCACCTGGCCCAACAACCTGCTGTGCAGCCGCTCGGCGCGCTCGTTCAGCCCCGCGCTCATCAGCGGGCTGCCACAACAAGCATCGCTGAGCGCCCATTTGCAGCCGCAGGCATCAAGCCAGTGGCCGACCGCCCGCACCAGGCCGGGGGCATAGCTGACCAGCGAGCAACCGGGAAAGAAGAGCGTGTCAATGCCGACGGCCCCGGCATCAGGCAGATCGTCCAAATGCACAAATTCGGGATAAGAAACACCGTAGACCGCCCGATAGGCGCTGAAGATATGCCATTCCTCGTCGACCATGACCAGCCGCGACTCATCTGGCGGCAGCAAGTCGGCCTGCATAAAAAGCGCCCGCCACTCACGCATCCGCTCGGGTGCCAGCATGTGCGCCTGGCAGGTGGCCGTGCAAAACCCGCAAAAACAGCAACGCCTTAAGGCGTCATAGAGCGCCGGCTGATCGTGCATCAGCTGGCAAACGGCCGCGTTTTGCTCCTCGGCCAAAAGGCCTTTGAGGCGCTGGTACTCGGCCTCGACCATGCCGATATCCAGCGCCGGCTCGGATAAGACCACGCAACGCCGGGTACAGCGCTTACAGTGGGAGCAGGTAAAGCTCTTCTCGACAAGTGAAATCAGTGCATTTAGTAGGGGGGAGTCGATGCTGGCCAGCTGTGCTAGCTCAGCGTTCGTCGGCTTTTGGGGACGCGCAAAGCCCAATGTTTTCATTTTGGATAACCACCTTGCATTTAGAGATGACCGCCTATCCAAGTATCATCAAAATATAGCACCCTGCGACTAAATGTTTTTTTTGATTTGGCTATTGACACGCCCACTGGAAGGGCGCACAATGCGAAAGGTTTTATTAGTTTTTTGCATGGCCGTTGTTGCTTGGCCATTGCTCTTGATGTCGTTGGAATTCTAAAGGAGGTGAACGGAATGAAACCTGGCAGTAGACGCAGTCCTAATCCTGACGGACGTCACCGAAGTCAGATGGCGGAATGGGCCCCCAGTTTCATTCCGTCGCCAAAGACCTAGAAGGACTGCGTTCATCAGCAATAGGGCTGTACGTCCAGATGTCTCTTGCAAGCACGTTTTGCCATCACGACAGGGAGGTACAGACCAATGAGCAAGCTCAACAGCACGCTAATCAGCTCGCAAAACAGCACGACCCAACAGCGCCTGCGCTTTGCCGCAGCCGCCGATACGCCAGAATTGTTTGACCGCCTGGGCACGACGGCCGTCGGTCTGACCGCCGACCTGGCCGAACAATCGCGTGACACCTACGGCGAGAACAAGGTGACACACGGCAAGAAAGTCTCACTGCCGCGGCGCATCGCCGGCGCCTTTATCAACCCCTTTACCGCAATCCTCTTCTGCCTGGCCGCTGTCTCGGCCGTCACCGACATCGTTTTAGCCGGGCCGGGCCAGGCCAATCCGACGACTGTGATCATCATCACGATCATGGTCGTCTTCTCGGGCGCGTTGCGTTTTGTTCAGGAGACACGCAGCGGCCATGCTGCCGAAAACCTGCTGAAGATGATCACGACCACGACCAATGTGCGCCGTCAAGAGGCCGGAAACCAAGAGATTCCGCTGGAGGAGGTCGTGGTCGGCGATATCGTGAACATCGCGGCTGGCGATATGGCGCCTGCCGACATCAGGATTATTCAGGCCAAGGACCTTTTTATCAGCCAGTCTGCCCTGACCGGTGAGAGCGAGCCGGTCGAGAAGCTGGCCGCGCCGTTGCCCG
>WRFC01000066.1 GCA_009779015.1 Coriobacteriia bacterium
CCACCAGGTGTAGCTGCCCAGCGGGTCAAACGAGGCCTGCCCGCTGTCGCTGTGCACCGCCTGGGTCTGGCCTTGGACGGTCAGGCTGCCGGCCCCGACAACGACTTGTAGCGGACTCGATTTCGTGTAGATGCCGCAGCTCAGGTTGTCGGACGGGCCAGCGCTGATGCTGACCGCGCCGCCATCCACCGTGAGGCCGCCATCGACACCGATGCTGAGGTTAGAGGCGCTGCCGCTGGCCACATCGACGATGCCGCCGTTCACGACGACGTTTCCGTCGATGCCCGTGCTGATGCCGGCTGGGCCAAAGCTGGCATCACCGCCGACGGCGTTCAGCGTGCCCTTGTTCACTGTCGCACTAACCCCTGAAGCGTATGCATAAACGCCGTAGCTGAAATAGAAGGCCGGGCCGCCGGTCGCGTTCAGCGTGCCGCTGTCCAGTGTGATAGATGTGCTTTCGCAGGCTACGCTGGCGCCATTGGGGCCGAGCGCAGCGCCGGCCGTCGTGGTCACGACCGGGCCATCCACCGTCAGGCCGCCGGTCGCACTGATCCCGATGCTCATGAGGTTCGTTGCCGTGCCCGCCGGGCCGGCCGTGACATCCAGCGAGCCGTCACCGGACAGCGTCAAGATTATGCCTGGCGCCGCAATCCCGCTTGTCCCACCGCTGCTCGGGACCGCGCTGTCGCAGGCCGAGGCCAGGCTGTTCGACCCCTTAAGCTCGATGGTCATAGGCGTATTGACGCCGCTCTGCGACGTTCTCAGCACCAGCGCCGAGGCCGCCGAGGTCTTCCAAGTAAAATCGGTCAGTGTCAGGGTCTGGCCGTCCGCACTCCAAGCCCCGCCCCCGCCCGGGCAAACGATATCCACGCCCGGCTCTGGAATGCCGTTCTCGTTCGTGTCCACATAAAGCGTGCTGGTTGCCGGGTCATAGATCAACCCATAGTCTGAAAGCTCAGAGTCATCCAGTACCTTTATCGTGCAGCTCGTCGAAAAACCGCCGTCCACGCTAGTTGCCGTGACCGTGGCCGTGCCCGGGCCGACCGCGTGGACCATAACGGCGTCGGCCAGGGAGTTGATCCCCGAGCCACCCGCATCCACTGTGGCGACCTGCTCGTCACTGCTCGTCCAAACGAGGTCCTGGTCCGTTGCATCGGCAGGGTCAAAGGTCACGCTCAAAGGCGCAACCGTGCCACTCAACATCGCAAACGCCGGCAGGCTGATCGAGACGCCCTGGACCGGCACGGTGGCCACGGTAGAGGCAACGATCTTCAGATATTGCTGCGTGTTGCTGTACGTGTAAGGTGCCACAGTGCTTAGGGTACCGTCGGACGGCGGCATCGAGTCGGTAGACGCCCACCAGGTATAGGTGCTCGGCAGACTGATAAAATCGCCGCCCAGCGTGCTCTCCAGAGCATACGTAAAACCGCTGGCCTCAAAGGTGCCGCCGCTCATCCCTAGCGTATCGCACCTCAAGCCGCTCGCATGCGAGGGCACGCTCGGGCTCTGGTTCTCGAGATCGCCGGAAACCGTCTTGAATATGCCGCCCTGAAGGTCAAATGTGGAGCAGATCGTGCCAAACGAGTTCCCATTGTTAGATGAGCCACCGGCCTGGTTGCCGCCTATGCTAGTGACCGTGCCACCGGTGATAGCCAGCGTGCCGCCTGTCATAATACCGGTCGTGCTGCATCTGCCATCGGCCTCGCCGCCCTGGACCGTAAGCGATCCACTGCCCGTAATCTGCAAATCAGACGTAGCATACAAGCCCGTAGTAACGGCCGGTAAAGAAAAATTCAGTACAGCATAAGAGACAATCGAGTTATCGCCAGTGAGGTCGATAGTGGCCGCGCCGTTCACTACCATGAGGGCGTTTGCACTACTGCTCTGACATGTGAAATTATTCAGATAAAGCGTCGAGCCATCGGCACTCCAAACCTTACCTTCGCCCGGACAGACAACGTCCAGATCCGGATCTATTATACCGTCATGGATCATTTGTACGTAGAGCTCTCCGGTCGAAGCGTCAAAGACCAACCCATTACTCCCCAGATCAGGCAGGTCAAAAACCGTGACCGCGCTACTCGCAGAATAGCCTCCGTCTTTTGTGGTGACCGTAACGGTGGCCGTGCCGGCCGCTTTGGCTAAGACATTGCCGTTGCCATCCACGGTGGCAACGGCTGTGTTATCGGACGACCAGGTGACATCCTTGTTCGTGGCATCATCCGGCTCAGTTGTGGCAGTCAGGGCCTCGGTGCCACCAGCGATCATTGTCAGGGCCGGCTTATCCAAGCCGATGCCCGTCACCGGCACGTCCAGGCTACCCACATCAAGCGCAATCACCCCATGGTCATATAGGGCAGCATTTCCGGTGGCAGATGAGAAGAACATCTGGGCAATGGCTGAGCTCGCCCCCGAGTCGATGATGACGCCGCCATCGGCAGTCTTAGTCACATAGATGCTCATATTGCTCGGAAGATCTGCACCGTTCGTACCATCGCCCAAGGTGATGTAGGCGCCGGCCGGCAGGTTGACGTCGTCGGGCAAGCCCGTGCCGGTATTGTTATTGCCGGCCACGGCTGCCGTGCCGCCCAGCACCAGTTTGGCCCCCGCACCGGCCATGGCGATGCCGGCAGCGCTGTCAGCGGCGTTGTTGCCATCAATACTACCGCCCGACATGTTCATTGTGCCGTCATTGTAGACACCGCCGCCGGTTGTTGCCGTGTTCTTAGTTATCCTGCCGCCGGTCATGTTAAAGGTGCCCTGGTTGTAGACCCCGGCCCCCAAATCGGCGTTATTATCCGAGACCGTACCATCCAGCAGGTCCAAAGTACCACCCGCCTCGACAGTAACGCCACTGCCCAATGCGCCACTGCCCAAAGTGGCTATACCGCTACTGGCCGTCACGGCCTGATGGGCCACCGTGGGCCCGTCAATCGTCAAAGTAGCCCCGGCATCGACACGTATCGTGGCACCATCAGCCAATACCAGCTTGTGCGAGCCCACCAGGGTAATATCAGAACCACTGGGGATGACCAATGTCGAATTGATATCGATGTCTCTTTTTAGTGCGATGCCTACCTGCCCACCGCTCTGGCCAACCATCAGCGCATTGGCCAGCTGATCCTCGCCCTCAACAATAAAGTAGGCGTCTTGATGCGTACGCGTCACCGCAACATCGCACATGGCAATCCGGCCATCGTCTTTGCTGGTGGCCGTGATAATGGCGGCCCCTGGAGCAATCCCAGCAATAGCCCCGACGTTGACACCGGGGCTGGCGTCGACTCCCCAGACTGTCGCAACCGCGTAATCCGAGCTCGCCCAATTGACCCCTGTCTCAGTTGAGCCATCGGTCTGGACATAGGCATTGACATAGAATGCTTCTCCGACAGCCACCCCTACCTCTGTTACGGGCATGAAGATGCTTGTGACATTAAGCGTGCCGATCTGCGATCCCACGAATGCGCTAAAGCTGGCGCCCGTGGTTGGCACCAGGGCATTTTTAGCGGGCTGTGCGCCCACAACAGGGCCTGCACCATCAGCCGTTGCCGTTATCCCCGTTGTTAAGCTAGATGGAGGTAAGACCGTTGCCGGTTTATCGATGGTTGCTGCCGCGGCCGCGACCGGGCTGAATAAAAGCACCACTCCGAGCAAAGCCAATGACAACAATAAATAGCGTGCCCATGCCCGTTTCTTCATTATGCGGCCCTCCACCTTGATAAACCGCCCTCATTAACGATGTAACGAGGGCTTTTACTCCACCACGATATATCCCATTCTACCCAAACCGCCCAAAAAAAACAGTGGGAGAAGTGCGCTCGTTTCTTCGATGCCCTGTTTACCAGTACCTTTGTCGGCTATGAGGGAGCCGTCCGGCCGTTTGCCAAAATCACCATGAAATCTCCACAATCGGACGCCCCGACCGCCGAGCCCAACGATCAGGAGGACTGAAGGTCTTCTCCCCTATTCTTATTTTTTGTATTTCATGAGAGATTTATAACGGTCCCGAGAAAGATTTGGCCGTAAGTGCCGTGTGCATATTGTATTATTGACATAGTGCCTTTTGGTTTTATCGAGGATGGTGCCGACTTGGGGAAAGTGCCAGATACCAGTATTGTAATCAATGAGAACAGCGGCATCCCGATCTGGCGGCAGCTGAGATCGCGGCTCATCTACCTGATTACGAGCGGCTCTTATGAGGGCGGCAGCCAGTTGCCGACCGTCCGTGAGATGGCCGTTGATCTGGGCATCAACTACAACACCGTGAGCAAGGTCTATAAAGACATCGAGCGTGACGGGTACATAACCACCAAACGCGGAATCGGTACCTTTGTCGTTTCGGACCTGGCCACCAATCAGGATGACAACAGCCAGGGCTACAAAGACCTGGTCCGAGAGTTCGTCCAGCAGTGTGACGAGCTAGGTATCCCAAAAAACGAGATCGTCGGTCTCGTGCAGGATTACCTAGAAAACTGAATCCTCAATTCGATAGGAGACTCCAGTGGCCAAAGAAAAACGTGCCGAGCCTGATCAGATCGAAGCCAGCATCGAGGTGGACGAGAAGCGCTCATCCGGGTCTAGTGAGATCGACACCAACAAGACGACACGCCACGGCGTCCATATCTTCTCGATCTTGGTCCTGGTGATCAGTTACTTGATTGCCTTTTTTGCCACCTTCGCCTGGCTCTCGCTGTGGACGGCCATCGGCTCGGCGGTCTTTGCCTTGCTCTGCTTCAGCTCGATCCGCATCACTTTAGAGTGGGAGCGCGTGGCGATCTTGCGCTTTGGAAAGTTCAACCGCATCGCCGGGCCTGGCCTCTTCTTCTGCATCCCCTTTATCGAGTTCGTGACGATCCGCGTCGACCAGCGGATCAAGACCGCCTCGCTCTCGGCCGAGGCCGCCTTAACGGCCGACCTGGTGCCCGTCGACGTCGATGCCATCCTCTTTTGGATGGTCTGGAACGCCAAAAAGGCCTGCCTCGAGGTGGACAACTACCCCAAGGCCGTGCTGCGTTCGGCCCAGACCGCGCTGCGCGACGCCATCGGGCAGCTCAACCTGACCGACCTCTCGGTGCGCCGCCAGCAGATCGACCATGAGCTCGAAGGCATCCTCGGCCAAAAATGCGAGCATTGGGGCATCACCGTGCTCTCGGTTGAGATCCGCGATATCACGATCCCCCATGACCTCCAAAACGCCCTCTCGAAAGAGGCGCAGGCCGAACGCGAGCGCAATGCCCGCATCATTCTGGCCGAGGTCGAGAAAGATATCTCAGAGATGTTCGTCGAGGCCGCCAAGATCTACGAGCAGCAACCGCAGGCCATCAACCTGCGCGCCATGAACCTGGCCTACGAGAGCGCCCGCGAGGGCAAGGGCATCATCCTC
>WRFC01000067.1 GCA_009779015.1 Coriobacteriia bacterium
CGGCCTGACCGACGGCCAACTGCGCAAGCCCTTGATCGGCATTGCCAGCAGCTATAACGAGATCGTGCCCGGGCACATCCATCTAGACAAGATCGCCCAAGCCGTGCGCGACGGCATCTTGGCAGCCGGCGGCACACCGCTGGAGTTCAACACCATCGCCGTCTGTGACGGCATCGCCATGGGGCATTCGGGGATGTGCTATTCGCTGCCCTCGCGCGAGTTGATCGCCGACAGCGTCGAGACAGTAGCGCGCGCCCATTGCCTGGACGGCATGGTTTTTATCCCCAGTTGTGACAAAGTAGTGCCGGGCATGCTGATGGCGGCGGCGCGTTTGAACCTGCCATCGATCTTTATCTCGGGCGGCCCGATGCTCTCAGAGGACGGCAAGGACCTGAACACGGTCTTTGAGGCCGTCGGACAGTTTTACAACGGCTCGATCAGCGAGTCCGAGCTGACCTGCTTAGAGGGCAGCGCCTGCCCGACCTGCGGCTCATGCTCGGGCATGTTCACGGCCAATTCGATGAACTGCCTGTGTGAGGCGCTGGGGCTGGCCTTGCCCGGCAACGGCACGGTCCCGGCCGTCTATTCGGCACGCATCCACCTGGCCAAGGCTACCGGCGAGCGCATCTTGGGCCTGGTCGAGGCCAACCTGCGGGCCATGGACATCCTCACCCCGGCGGCCTTTGAGAACGCCTTGACCGTCGATATGGCCTTGGGCTGCTCGACCAACTCGCTCTTGCACCTGGCCTCGATTGCCCATGAGGCCGGGCTGCGCATCGATCTAGCGGGGGTCAACCGTATCAGCGAGCGCACCCCCAACCTCTGCCGGCTGGCCCCGGCGGGCACGCATCACCTGCAGGACCTGAACGCGGTCGGTGGCGTGCGCATGGTCATGTCCGAGCTGGCGCGGGCCGGCCTCTTGCATCCCGAGGCACTTTGTGTGCTGGGCGGGCCAATCACCGACGGCCTGGCCGGGCTTGGCCCGGTCGACGGCGTGGTCATCCGCTCGTTTAGCGAGCCGTATTCGGCGACCGGCGGCCTGGCTGTCTTGTTTGGCAACGTCGCCCCCAACGGCGCCGTGGTCAAACGCAGCGCCGTGGCCTTAGAGATGATGGCCTTCCGCGGCCGGGCGCGCGTCTTTAATTGCGAAGAAGACGCCCTGGCCGCAATCTACCAGCGCGCCATCGAGCCGGGCAGCATCGTCGTAATCAGGTACGAAGGGCCGTCCGGCGGCCCCGGGATGCGCGAGATGCTCGGCCCCACCTCGGCCCTGGCCGGCATGGGGCTAGACGACAAGGTGGCCCTGATCACCGACGGGCGCTTCTCGGGCGCCACCCGTGGCGCGGCCATCGGCCACGTCTCGCCCGAGGCGGCGGCAGACGGGCTGATCGGCTACATCCAAGAAGGCGACGAGATCGAGTTCGACATCCCCAACTACTCAATCAACGTCATGATCAGCGACGAAGAGATCCTGCGCCGCCGCAGCCTGGGGCGCAACGTTGCCCCCAAGCAGCTAAAAGGCTACCTGGCACGTTACGCGCGCCTCGTCGGCAGCGCTGACACAGGTGCGATACTGTAAAACACTAAAACGGGGAGAAGTAAGAGGGTAACTCGCAGCAGGGGGGAGTTCGCTTCCCCCTGTTTGCGTCTTTATGTTCTGCTTTTTCTTTGTTTGCTTGTATGTTTGTCTGTCTTGGCGGCTGGTAAGGAGCGTGCCCGTGAGCATCATCGACCTGACTGATATCGAGTCGGCGGCCCAGCGCCTGCAGGGCGTGCTGCATCCGACGCCGTTGGCGCGCTCGGACACCTTTTCGCGGATTGCCGACACCGAGATCTACCTGAAGAACGAGAACCTCCAGAAGACCGGGTCGTTTAAGATCCGCGGGGCGTACAACAAGGTCAGCCTGCTACGTGCGGCCGGCGAGGCGCGCGAGGTGGTGGCGGCCTCGGCCGGCAACCATGCCCAGGGTGTGGCCTTTGCGGCCACCCGCCTGGGGCTGAAGTCAAAGATCGTGATGCCGCGGAGCACGCCAATTGCCAAGGTCAAGGCCACCGAGGGCTATGGGGCCGAGGTCGTGCTGCAGGGCGACTGCTACGATGAGGCGCACGCGGCGGCCTTAGAGATACAGGAGCAGAGCGGCGCGGTCTTTATCCACCCCTTTGACGACCCGGCGGTGATTGCCGGGCAGGGGACGATTGGGCCAGAGATACTGAAGGACCTGCCCAATGTCGATGTCGTATTCGTACCGGCCGGCGGCGGCGGGCTCTTGGCCGGCGTGGCCTATTACTTAAAGACCATTAACCCACGCATCCGCGTGATTGGCGTGCAAGCGGCCGGCGCCAACGCCATCGAGCAGACCTTCAGGGCGCGCCAGCTGGTCTCGACCGAGCTGACCTCGACGATCGCCGACGGCATAGCCGTCAAGACGCCCGGCCTCTTGACCACCGAGCTGATCTTAGAATACGTCGACGATGTCATCTCGGTCAGCGATGCCCAGATCTCGTCGGCCATCTTGACGCTGCTCGAACGTTGCAAGCAGCTGGTCGAACCGGCCGGGGCGGCGGCCTTGGCGGCGGCTATCGGCTGTTCGTCCGATATTCCCGGGCAGCAGAGCAGCGCCTGCGTGGATATCCGGGGCAAACGCAGCGTCTGCATTTTGTCGGGCGGCAATATCGACGTTGGCTTTATCAACCGCCTGATCGAGCTCGGCCTGGCCGCGCGCGGGCGGCGGCTGAAGTTCAGCATCGTCTTGCATGACGTCCCGGGCAGCCTCGAGCGGGTGGCGCACCTGATTGCAAAGGCCTCGGCCAACGTCATCCGCGTGCAATACGACCGTATCGGTGCCGACCTCGACCCGCTGGACGTGATCTTGCATATCACCTGCGAGGTCAGCGACCACAAGCACGGGCAAGAGGTGATGGACGCGCTGGCACGCGCCGGGTACACGGCAGCGCTAGAACCCTAAAGGTCAGAGCCCTTAAGACCAGAGCCCTAAAGACCAGAGTCGTTCAGATACGAATTGTAAAGATTGGAAAGAAGTGACAGATCGCGCAGACCTAGGCCCTAAGCAGGCGTTGCAAAAGCTGATAGTCGGCAACAGTATCTACCTGAATACAAGCGACAGCCTGGCCAGCGTGTCGCACGAGCGTGCCCGCGAGACCGCCCAGAACGGCCAGCGGCCGTATGCGGTGGTCGTGTCTTGCTCAGATTCGCGGGTGCCCTCAGAGTACATCTTTGCCGCCGGCATCGGCGACCTTTTTATCGTGCGCACAGCCGGCAACGTGATTGGCGAGTTTGAGCTCGGCAGCATCGAGTTTGGCGTGCAATACCTGAAGGCACCGTTGATCGTGGTCATGGGGCATAGCAATTGCGGCGCCGTGGAGGCCGCCCTGGCCAATCAGGGTGACGGGTACTTAAGCGCCGTGGTGCGCGAGATCCAAAGCGGGCTCAATGGCGTGACCGACGAGGGCGAGGCCATCCACAAGAACGTCTTGCACAGCAAGCAGCGCATCTTAGAGAGCCCAATCGTGCGCCAGCTGCTTGAGGCCGGGCAGCTGATGATCGTCTGTGCCGAATACGACCTCTTTACCAAGCACGTCGACTTCTTTTCGTAAACTTGATTGAACCAAAAAAGCCGTGGGGGTCAGCGGCGGCAATTGCCGGGTTACCCGGCCCTCACTCCTCCTCTATCAGCTTTTGGTCGGCCATGCTGATGAGTTGTTGTTTAGAGCTGGCACCGGTCTTATCGAGGATATGACGGATGTGCGAGCGCACGGTGTTCTCAGAGATAAAGAGCGCCATGGCAATGTAGCGGGCCGAGCGCCCGCGCAACAAGTGAGGCAGCACCTCGGTCTCGCGTTGGGTCAGTCCAAAGGCCTGCGCGAGGTGCTCGGCCTGCTGGTCAATGATCTGCTCGAGCTTGGTCTCGTCGTTGGCCTGTGACCCAGGGTCATCGGCAGAGCCAGCGGCCGCAGCTGCGGCTGCAACTTCAGCTGCCTGGGCATCCGAAGGCTCAGCGCTGCCAACCAGACGCCCGTTCTCTGAGCCGATCGCATCAGCTTCGGTCTCGAACCCGGCCTCGATCAGCGCTGCACTCTGGCTTGCAGCGGTGCGCCGACGGTAGCGCCGATAGGCCACCAGCCAGACCAAAAGCAGGTAAGAGCTGCCCACAAAAAGGGCGACCAGCAAAAGGTTCGACCCCGCAGGCATCGTCACAAAAAGCGACGCAATCAAAATGCCCAGCAAGCGCGGCACCAGCGCAATCGAGCGCACGACACTGCCCACCACAAAGCCCGAGACCCGGTTGTCATAGCTAGACTCGGCCACCATATACCAGATCACCACGTCAAAGACCCCGTAGCCAGTGCTCATTAAGATATTAAAGGTGATCGGGCTGGCCGCGATAAACCAAGGCATCAACAAACTCAGGACGATGATCACCGGGATGATAAAACGGTAAAAGAAATCGAGGTTGATATGCCGGCTGGTCACCAGCACCAAAACTAAAAGAATCACCCCAATAACCAGGTTGCCCAGCAGCGGCAGTTGATGCGCATCATTGACCGAGCCCGTAAAGACCACCGTCAACTGCCAAACAAAGCCAAACAAGAACGAAAGTATCATGGCGCCCAGTATCAGCTGCCAAAGCGTGCCCAGTGCTCTTACGTAATCGGCAGTCTTAGAGACATAAAGCGAGAAGACACTTTGGCCATCCGCTTGTGCGCGCGTCTCGGCCTGGGGCAGGGCCGTGGATTGCAGCGGTGCCTCGGCTTGCTTCAACGGCGACGCAACAGCCCGCACCGGCCCGCTCACTTGCGTTCGCCCGCCACTCTGCGCTAGTTCGTTTCGGCAGGCACGCAAGCAGACCCAAGAGATCAGCGGCAAGAAGACCATGATAAAGACCGCCGGAACATGTATCAGCTCTGCGCAGCCCGAGACCGTAAAATAGACGAGGATCGTGACGACAAAGACCATGACCATCAAGATTGCGTTGCGTGTCGGATGCATGCGCCCGTAGACTTCTGCCCAAGAGCCCCAAAGAAAGCCGAAACCAATACCTGTGAACACCGCACCGACTAAAACCAAAGCCAGTTGGTGGCTACCTGGACCAAGGAACTGGACCAAGCTGTAGCAGATCACGCCGACCACGGCCGAGAGCACAAAAGGCAGCACAGAAATGCGCGCAAGCCGTTCGGGGCGGTCCTTGATAAATGCGCTGACCGTCAGCATGGTCAAGATATTCACCGAAAACGAGCAGATGATCAAAGATGTGACAAGAAAGCTCGAATCGCTGTCCGTCATAAAAAGCAACGAGCTGCGGTGGCAAAGCATACTGCAAGCCCAAAA